>DAOPXQ010000033.1:0-14818 GCA_035352395.1 Treponemataceae bacterium
TCGACCCGACGCGCGTCGGCGGAAACCTCGAGAGCGCGCACGCGATCCTCTCGGGACTCGACCCAGCGCACGAGATGGGTTTCGCCCTCGCGATGGGCAAGCTATGGACCGTGCACCTCAACGACCAGAACGGCATCAAGTACGACCAGGACAAGAGTTTCGGCGTCGAGAACCTTCGACAGGCGTTTAACCAGGTTAAGCTCCTCGTCGAGAACGACTATGGATCGAAAGGCGAGTATGTCGGACTCGACGTCAAGGCGATGCGAACGACGCGCGACGCGGAAAGCTATAAGCACCTCGAAAACAGCCTGAGGATTTTCCGCGAGCTCGAAAAGAAGGCCCGCCGATTCGACTATGATTTCCAGAAGAAATGCGTCGAGCGAAGGGACTTCGAAAGCCTCGAGATGTACGTACTTGATCTCCTGATGGGAACAAAGTAACCTTTAATCGCAGCGCGAAGGAGCGAATGTACATGGACAAACCGAAAGTAGTCGTCGCGGGGCATATCTGCCTCGACATCACGCCCGTATTCCCCCAAGGGCTTGGGTCGGGCGGACTCGCGATCGCCGACGTGCTCAGGGCCGGGACGCTCACGCGCGTCGACGGGGTCGACGTGCACACCGGGGGCGCCGTGGCGAACACGGGACTCGCGATGGCGCTCTTCGGCGCGGACGTAAGCCTAATGGGAAAAATCGGCAAGGACGCGTTCGGCTCGATGATACTCGATATCCTCCAAAAGCGCGGCGCCGGAAAGGGCATGATCGTTTCCGAGCGCGACTCGACCTCTTACACGATAGTGATTTCCGTCCCGGGACTCGACAGGGTTTTCCTGCACGACCCGGGGGCGAACGACGGCTTTACGCTCGACGACCTTAACATGGACGCGATACGCGACGCGCGGCTTTTCCACTTTGGATACCCTACCCTCATGGCCTCGATGTACCGAAACGGCGGCGACGGGCTTGTGCGCATGTTTCAGGCAGTAGGCGAAGCTGGCGTCATTACCTCTCTCGATCTCGCGGCTGTTGACGAGCGCTCCGAGGCGGGACGCGCCGACTGGAAGGCCATACTCGCCCGCCTTCTCCCGAGCGTCGACGTCTTCGCGCCAAGCTATGAGGAACTCGCCTTCATGCTCGACCGCGACGCGCTCGAGAGGGTCCGCGCGCGCGCGAACGGAGGCGACGTCTCGAACGCGCTTTCGATCGAGGACGACGTGGCGCCTCTCGCGGCCCGCACGATCGAGCTCGGCGCGAAAATCGCGATCGTCAAATGCGGGGCGAAGGGACTGTATTATCGAACGGCCGGTCCCGAGCGCATCGCCGAAATCGAGGGAAAGAACGGATTGGCGCTTTCGTCCCGAATGCCGATTTCCGCGAAAGCCCTGAATCCCGCGGAGCCCGCGACCGGCGCGCGGGACTGGGCGAATCGCGAGGGGTTCGAGAAAAGCTACGCGCCATCCCGCGTGCTTTCCGCGACGGGCGCTGGCGACACGACGATCGCCGCGTTCCTCGCGGCCATGCTCGAGGGCTATTCTTTCGAACGCTGCCTTCAGCTTGCCGCCGCGACAGGCGCGAGCTGCGTGGAGGAGTATGACGCCCTCGGCGGATTAAAAACCTTCGACGAGCTTGAAAGGAAAATCGACGCCGGTTGGCGCAAGAGTTGGTAACAAGGAGACTGTCATGCTGGTAAATTTGAACGAAGCCCTGCTCCCGGCAAAAAGGGGAAAGTACGCGGTTGGCCTTTTCAACGCCGTAAACCTGGAACTCGCCCGCGGCATCATCGCGGCGGCGGAGCGGACCCGATCCCCGGTAATCATGGGCACGGCGGAAGTACTCCTACCGTTCGGTCCGCTCGAGGAGCTTTCCTGGTTTCTCGTGCCGATGGCAAAGCGCGCGAGCGTGCCCGTGGTAATCCATTACGATCATGGCCTTACGGCGGAAAAATGCGTGGAGGCCCTTAAGCTCGGATTCTCGTCGATCATGTACGATTGCTCAACGGACTCGTACGAGGATAACGTCCGCAAGACGAAGGAGATGGCGTATATCGCGCATTGCTTCGGCGCGACGATCGAGGCGGAGCTCGGCCACGTCGGCGACGCCGAAGGTTCCGCCGAGGGCACCGGCGCGCTCGACGACCCCGCGAAATTCTATACAGACCCGGAGCAAGCCCGCGATTTCGCGACCCGCACGTGCGTAGACGCGCTCGCGATCGCGGTCGGAACCGCGCATGGCCATTACAAAGCGAAACCAAAGCTCGATTTCGCGCGCATCGAGAAGATCGCGTCGATCATCCCGATACCGCTCGTCCTTCACGGCGGGTCGGGCCTATCCGACGCCGCCTTCAAAGAGACGATCGCGCGCGGAATAAGCAAGGTGAACATCTTTACCGACATAAACTGCGCGGGAGCCGACGCCGCGAAAGAGGCGCTAGCGAACGGTAAGTCGGCCCTAACGGATTTGATTCCCGGCGAAGTCGCGGCCATCGAGGCGGCGGTCGCGGAGAAGATGCGTCTCTTCGGATCGACCGGCAAGGCCCGAGCGCGCGGCGAAACAAACTCACCGGCGAACTAAACTCGCCGGCGAATTAAACCCGCGACGCGCAAAGTAAAATCATTTCCTCTACCATTGACCTTTCTTCCGTAAATGGTTAGATTTCTAACTATCATGAAACTGGACAGTCTCGCCAATTCCCTCGGAAAAATCTTCAGCCTAAAACAGATTCTTTTCGGGACCTTCGACACAACGTCGCTCAAACTCAGCATGAATAAGACCGAGGAGCGCGTGCTGATGATGGCATGGCACAGAGGAGGGGCGTCCATGACGTTCTTGAGCCGCGAGGCGGGTCTCGAGAAGGGCTCGCTCACCGCCGTCGTCGACTCCCTGGAGTCGTACGGCCTCGTGTCGCGCGAGCGCGACGGGCGGGACAGCAGATCGTTCATCGTGACGGCTACGCCGTCCGGCGCGCGGCTCGCGGAAAAAATCGAGGAACTATTTCGGGAACACCTTGAGGTCCTCCTCGATAAACTTCCGCGCGAAGACCGACTCGAATTCATCAAGGCGGCGGAAACCTTCGCCCGCCTTATACCGACTCTCGCATCATAGAGGAGCATCAAATGCAAACGAACGAAGCGCGCCTGAATATTCTCTCGGAGGCGCCGCCGCTTAAGGCGATACTGACGATGGCCGTACCTGTCGTCCTCGCGATGATCGTGCAGGTACTTTACAACATGGTCGATACCTTTTTCATCGGCCTTATGAACGACGTCAATCAACTGGCGGCGGCGAACTTGGGATTCCCCTTCTTCATGATCACGATGGCCGTCGGAAGCATTATCGGCGTGGGCTCCGCGTCGGTGATATCCCGTTATATCGGCATGAAAAAAATGAGGGAAGCGGGCGAGATTGTCGGACTGTCGTTCGGCCTCGTCGCGATCCTCGGCGCCGTATTCACGCTAATCGGCTGCGTCCTGCTTAACCCCGTTATCGCGCTGCTTGGTGCGCGCGGCGATATCGCAATCCCGACGCGCGATTACCTACTTCCGTTAATCATCGGGGCCGTCGCGATCATGGCGAATTTCTCCGTGGGCGTCACGCTTCGCGCGGAAGGCGCCGCGATGGACACGACCATCGGCATGATAATCGGCTCGATCGTGAACATCATACTCGACCCGATCATGATCTTCGTGATGGACATGGGAATCGCGGGAGCCGCGTGGGCGACCGTCATCGGAAACCTCGCCGGTCTCGGCTGGTATCTCTATTGCTACGCGAGAAAATCGATGCTGCGCGTCTCTTTCGGCAGGCATGTCTGGAGACTGACGTACCTTCGCGAGGTCTTTACGATAGGAATACCCTCAGGGCTCAATCAGGGACTGATGTCGGTATCGAACATCATAACCAACAACCTCGCCGCGACCTACGGCGCCGTGACGCTCGGAGCGATGGGCATCGCGGGAAAGGTCAACAGCCTCATCATTCTCATCCTCATCGGACTCGCGACCGGTTGTCAGCCCCTGTTCGGGTACAACTACGGCGCGAAAAACAAAAAGCGACTGATCGCGATCCTGAAGACCTCGATGGTGATGGCCTTCATCGCGGGCAGCGTGCTTCTCGCGATCTACACGATCGCGGGGGCCGGCCTGATACGAGTGTTCTCGGCCATTCCCGAAGTCGTCTCTCAAGGAAGGTATATCCTTACCGCGATGTCATGCGCCGCGCCGATCATCGGCATAATCATGATCACGATGAATTGCCTTCAGGCGATCGGAAAGGCGATCCCCTCGTTGATACTTTCCACCGGCCGACAGGGTTTGTATTATATCCCGCTTCTATTCACGCTAAACGCGCTGTTCGGGTTTAACGGATTTATCTTTACGCAGCCGATCGTGGACGTACTCATGGTGATTACCGCCACGTTGATGCTCCGATACGTTCTGCATCACGATCCCGTGCTGCACGAAGATCGGGACCGGGCTTAATGTAACGCGAGGGCAACAATCTCCAGCATAGTCACAATCTCCAGAAACCCCCTGTTCGAGCCCCCGATTTTGCGATAAAGTATCCGAACCATGAACTACATCGATTTGAGAAGCGACACCGTTACCTGGCCGACCCCCGCCATGCGGGAAGCGATGGCCAACGCCATCGTCGGCGACGACGTGTACGGCGATGACCCCACGGTACGAGAGCTTGAGGCATACTCTGCAAGCATCGCCGGAAAGGAAGCCGCGATCTTCGTTCCCTCCGGAACTTTCGGAAATCAACTGGCGCTATTCACTCATTGTCAGCGCGGCTCCGAGGTTATACTCGACGAGAGCTGCCACATCGTGCAGCACGAGGCCGGCGCCGCCTCGGTTATTGCGGGCGTGCAGCTCCGAACGATCGACTGCGGGGGATCCCTCGACGGCGACCTTATCCAGAGGCGCATCCGCTCGGGCGACGATATTCACGAGCCCCGCACGGGCCTTATCTGCGTGGAAAACGCGCACTCCAACGGCAGGGTGATCAAGCTCGATAAAATGGAAGCCATCCGCCGCTGCGCGGACCGAAACCACGTTCCCGTACATCTCGACGGCGCTCGCCTTTTCAACGCCGCCGTTTCGCTCGGCGTGCAGGCGAAGGACATAACTCAATACGTGGACACCGTCATGTTCTGCCTCTCGAAGGGACTATGCGCGCCGGTGGGCTCCATGCTCGCGGGGCCGCGCAAATTCATCGACGAGGCGCGGCGCAAGCGCAAACTGATGGGCGGTGGGCTCAGGCAGGCGGGAGTTCTCGCCGCGGCAGGCCTTATCGCGCTCAAGGAAATGCGTTTTAGGCTCGACGCGGACCACGATAACGCGAAGCGCCTCGCGACGAAGCTCGCGGAGATCCCCGGCGCGAGGATCGACCTCGCCTCCGTGGAGATCAACATGGTATTCTTCGGGCACGAGAAAAACGCCGTAATCGACAGCGAGGCCTTCGTCGAATTCATGCGCGGCAAGGGTATCCTAATGAACGGCGTCGGCGCGGACGGCACTTACCGATTCGTCACGCACAACTGGGTAACCCGTGATAATATTGACCTTATCGCGAATTCCGTAAGGGAGTTTTACTCGTAGGAGAATAGAATGAACGAAACAAGCCGCCCAGACAGGACAGGGCTCGTTCGCAAGGCCGCGATTATCGCGCTCTGCGGAAATCTCGTCCTCGCATTGCTCAAGATCGTCACCGGTCTTGCGACGGGCAGCTTAGCCGTTCTTGGCGACGGTATCGACTCGTCGACGGACGTTGCCATCGCCGTAATGACGCTTGCGGTTGGGTTCATAATCAACCAACCGTCGGACAAGGAACATCCCTGGGGACACCATCGCGCGGAAACGATCGCGACTATCGTGCTCGCCTTCATTATCATGTTCGCGGGTTTCCAGCTATTCCAATCCTCGCTCGAGAAAATCCACTCGGGCGCGTCGTCACCGCTGCCCTCGCCCATCGCCATCGCGGTGACTTGCGTATCGATCGTCGGCAAACTCCTGCTCGCGCTCAGCCAATATCGGCTCGGCAAGAAATCCGGCAGTTCCATGATTATCGCGAACGCGAAAAACATGACCAACGACATCATCATCTCGGGGTCGGTACTCGTCGGGCTCGGCGCGTCATTGATTTTCAAGATACCGATAATCGACGCGATCACCGCGCTCGCCGTGAGCCTGTGGGTAATGAAATCCGCGATCGGCATATTCCGCGAGCAGAACCTCGAGCTCATGGACGGCAACGCGGACGACGAGCTATACAAATCCCTGTTCAGGGCGATACACTCGGTACCCGGCGCGGGCAACCCGCACCGCGCGCGCATCCGCAAGATGGCTTCGGCCTGGGACATAGACGTCGATATCGAGGTTGACGGCACTATGACGGTCGAAAAGGCGCACGCGATTGCGGGCAAAGTCGAAGAGGCGATACGGCGAGAGATCCCGGACGTCTACGACATAATGGTCCACGTTGAGCCAGAGGGCAACTGCGAGCACGCGGAACAGTTCGGGCTTTCCGCGAAAGACGTTCAGTAACCGCCGCGCGTCCAGGAGTCGACGAACTCGATCATGTACTGCTGGACGTCGCCGAACCATTTGCGCTGCAGCGCCGCGGCCTCGCGCCCGACGTACCGATAATGCCAGCATTCCCAACGATATCCCGTCACCGGCTCGTAGCCCTCGGGGAACGAAAGCGACCACCCGTACTCCCAAGCGCGAGAGGCAAGCCACTTTCCGGCCTTGGTCGCGGCGAAGTCGTCCGTGATCGAGCCGAAGTCCACGGCGGTGCCGAGCTGGTGCTGACTGGTACCCGGCCTCGCTGATTCGCGATCCGCGGCCGCCTGGCCGATCTCCCCGACGATGCGCGCATATACCTTTTTCTGATAGGCGTACGATCGATAGGACGAGCTCGCGACGAGGCTTACGCCGTCGCGACGCGCTGCCCGCGCCATTTCGTCAAGGGCCGCCTCCGCGCAAACGCGAAGCGACAGGTCCTTGCGCCCGCGCGCGTAGGCTCTCTCGTCCGAAAGCGGCATCAAATCCGCCGGAACGAAACCGTCCGGCAAGGAATGCTTTTTATCCACGAGCGTCAGAAGGCCATCGCGGTCAAGCTCGATAACGCGCCGCAGCTCAGCGACGAACTCCGGTTTTGACGCGTTGATTCCCTCGATGATCCCGGGGGGAATATTCGAAGGGGCGACGAATTCCCGCGCGGGCGTTTCCCCGGGAGCAACGACGGCACTGCCAGACCCGCCGGTTTTCGGACTTTCAGCGCGGCACGAGGTAAGCGCGCATGCCGCCATCGCCAGTATGATTCCCAATCTCATCCTCATCGCCCTAGTCATTTCGAGAAATCCTTTACGCGCCAGCCGCGTTTTCGCGCGATCCGCCTCAGCCTCATGTCCGGATTTGACGGAACGGGATTACCGACGAGTAAAAGAAGCGGAAGGTCATGAATGCTGTCAGAATAGAAGGAGCAGTTCCTGAGGTCCGTCCCGTTTCTTTCAGCGAAGCTTTTAATGATGTCGCATTTAAACTTGGAAAAAACCGGCACGCCGATCAGCTTGCCCTGAAAGACATCGTCCGCGTAGGCGAACTGGGTCGCCACCACGTCCGCGGCGGTTAGCCCGCAATACTGGGCGAGCGGGTACACGGCCTCGAACGGCGTCGACGTCGCGAGGATCACGCGCACGCCGCGTCGGCGCAATTCCTCTATCTCGCGGAGCGCGCCCGGGTAGAGCCGCTTTTTTATGTACCGATCGAAGGCTTCGTCGGCGACTTCCTCGAATTTATCGCGGCTAACCCCGCGTAGCTTCGGAAGGCTATAGGCGAAAAGGAATTCCATTTTGAGGCTGAAAAGGCGATAGCAAACGAAAAGCACGGGGGCCGCGAAAAGATACCAAACGCTGATTAACCTATGCCGCATGCATACGAGCATGAAGGCGACGGCCGTAGCGCCGCGGCTGATCGTATGGTCCACGTCGAAAAATGCGATTTCTTCACGCTGCATCGTGTTTATAGGATAATGAGAACGCTGCTATTGAGCAAGCCCTTTCTATACCGGATCGACTTCGCGATGTTTTTGCACATCAGGAGACCCAAGCCGCGATATCGCCTGATATCCGCGTCGTAATGGGGCCGAATGCTCTTCGACGACCTCACGAGCTCGCCGAAGTTACACGTCGAGTAAGAGAGAACGACGGTAAGATGCCTTCCCTTCTCGACGGAAACGGTTATATCCCTCGTCACCGGGCATTTATTGTACGAGACGATGTTCTCGAAGTACTCGGTCGCGACGAGCAGGGCCTTATCGCGTTCCTGCGGGGTAAGGAAATCGCAATCCCGCACGAAACCCTCGAGCGCGACAAGATTGGCGAGAACGGGTGCGAGTTTTTCCTGTCGCCTCTCGCCGCGCACGATGGCTATATGACCTCGGTCAGCGAGTAGATGACGGTGAACATCTCGCTGAACCCCGTCGACTCGATCGCGAGACGCACTACCTCGGAAGGCTTCATGACGTACAGCTTGGTGCCGTTCACCTCGCCGTCGTCGTACGCCGCCATCAAGACGCCCAATCCCGACGAGGACAGGTTGGTTACCCTGGAAAGGTCCAGGACGAGATTCGTCTGCTTGATGAGGGAATATACCTTGTTCTGAAACTCGGTGTAGGTGTAGGAATTGATCGTTCCCGAAACCTCGAGCAGTGCGTAGTTTGATCCCGTTTTCTCGACAATGGTTATGTGTTCCACAGGCGCCCCCTATTTATTTAAGTACTTGAACACGAGGACCGTGATATCGTCCTCAAGCTCGCGCGACACGAACTCGGAAAGGTTGTCGCACAGGAACTTCGCCATGCGTCCCGCGGGATACGAGCGGTTGTCCATCAGGATTCGCTGCACGCGGTCCTTTCCGTAGCGCTCGCCGCGGAGGTTCGTCGAGTCGACAAGACCGTCCGTCGTCAACAGGATGATGTCCTGCGGGTTCAGCGCGATTTTTTTGACCTTCAGATACTTGCTCACGTCGCGCACGAAACCGAGTACCTTTCCGTCGCCCTGAATCTCTATCGCGTTATTGTATGCCGCGGTGTAAAGGAACATCGCGGGAACGCCGCAGTTGATGTAGTACATGGTGTTCGTCGAGAAATCCATCAACCCGAAAACGCCGGCGAAGAACGTTCCCTTGGGAAGGTTGTTTTTTATGAAGAAGTTGACTTTGACGACCAGCTTCTTGAAATCCGAGGTTTCGGTGAGGAACGTGCGAAGCACCGACTTCAAAATGACCATCGACATACTCGCGTTCAGCCCCTTGCCCGAAACGTCGCCCATGACGAACAGGTATTTGTCCTCCGCGAGCTTGATGAAGTCGATAAAGTCGCCGCCAAGCTTACGCGCGGACTGGGTGATAAAGTCGACGTCGACCTTTTCGTGCTCGATACGGTCGATGTTTTCCTGAATGGAGGTAATGATCTGCCCGGAGAATTCGAGCTCTCGGTCGACGGTTCCGACGACGGATTCGTTCGCGATGTTCTTCAGGTAATACATGACGAGGAAGAAATTCGAGTACAGCTTCGAGAGCGTCGCGTAGTCGTAGTCGGTATAGTCGCTGCCCCGGCGCTTTGGGCCGAGGAGAATGATGCCGATGAGGCGATGGCCCTCGCGAAGCAGGATAATCGCGTCGGCCCTGCCGATGTCGAATATCTTGAGAAGTTCCGCCTTAACGTCCGCGTACACGTGGTTCGCGATCGCCTGCGTCTTAAGGACGATGGACTCGCTCTGGTTAAGGAGAAAATCGACGGCCTTATTCTCTATCGGCATCTCGTTCTTCGCGTTGATCGTGGAGAACGCGGTGACGAGCTTGCCCTTATCGTCCGAGATCATGATGTCGACCGAGGAGCATTCCACGTACTTGTCGAGGAGGGCGATCGTGTCCTTGATGACCTTCTCGCCGCCCGACGTGAAGTCCAGCGCGTCCAGGCCGGTTTCAAGGTCCTCGGCGTACTCGGAACCCGTCCGGATATACTTCTTGAGTCGCGTGGCGACGAACGCGCGGAACGCGAGCGTCAGCACAGCGACGACGACGAACGACGCTCCCGCGAGAACCCTAAACGGGATCGCCCCGTCGAGCGTGGTAACGGCGACGGCGGTGACTCCCGTGACGAAGAGGTCGAGGAAAAGAAAACTAACGAGCGCCGAAACGACGCTTGAGCGGTCGAACAGCGTGTTGAGCATCGATGCTTGGCGCACGAGAACGACGGTAACCGCGAACCCGAACGGCACGAGCGTCCAGCTCCAATAGTAAATTTCTGAAAGGCGGAAAAGCCCGTACGAGACGGCGAATCCGGCGCACATCGAGAGCGCGACCAAAAGGACCCGCTGCCGGTAAATCTTGCTGCTCATGGAGAACGCGCGGATAAAGAGCCTGAGCACCGAGATGGCGGGCACGCCCACGACGTAAACGAGCAGGAACAGCGTAAGGCCGCCAATAGGGCCGGTCACGAATTTATCGATGAAGGAGAAGCCGGCTTCGGCGTGCCAGCGAACGGCGCCGACGTAGCCGAACACCAGGACGGCGCTCGCCGCGAAGAGGATCCAGGAAAAGGCGTTGATCACCTTGCGCGATTTAAAGTACGGGATCGCCATCGCGTAGCGGAACAACGCAAGGACGTTAAGGCTCACGCACAGAAGGCAGAATTTAAAGGACAGCCCGGCGATCCGGTCGTTGCCAGAGTACAGGAGGTGTGCCGTGACGGTGGCGAGCAGGGATATGAAACCCGCCGACATAATGATCCCGGTGAGCATTGAGTCGCCCTTGGCCGAGCGTGAGTCGACGTAATAAGAGTACGCGAAGAGGAATGCGGCAAGGCAATAGCCGAAAACGAGCAGATTCATGATTACTCCTCGATCTTTGCGACCAGCATGGTCACGTCGTCGCGCAGCTTCTTGTCGCCGTTGTACTCCAGGACAAGGTCCGCGATGTCGTTGATGAAGTGCTTAGCGCCTTTGTGCGCGCTGTTCCTGACGGTATTCATGTACAGCTCGGTGTCGCCGAGCTCGACGCCCGACTCGTCCATTACCTCCGAAACGCCGTCCGACGCCATGAGGACGACGTCGCCGCGGTATAGGCTCATCTCCTCCTGCACGATCTCGTCGAGATCGATGATTCCGACTAGGCTGCACGTCGACTGAAGCGGCTTGATCTTATAGCCGTCGGGGGCGCGCGTGATGATAATCGGGTCCGCCATGGAGGCGTTGACGTAGCGGATCTTCATCGCCTTCGTGTCTATGATGCCGATGAAGAGAACCGCGTACTTGTCCTGCAAGTGCATCGACTTGATGGCGGTGTCTATCGCGCGCACGACGCCGGGCAAGTCGTCCTTGTTCTCGATTATCTTAACGGTATTAATGATGACGCCCATGATCAGCGCCGACGCGAGGCCCTTTCCCGAGACGTCGCCGAGGAGGAAGAAGGTTCGGTCCTCGTCGAGCTTGATCACGTCGTAGAAGTCGCCCGACACGTTGACGAGCGGGCGGAAATACGCCGCGATGTCGAGTTTCTTGATCGTCGGCATCTCCTGGGGAAGGAACGACATCTGGGTCTCGGCGACCATGTCCCATTCCTTCGCGAGTTCGGCGATCGCCGACAGCTGCGTGATGGTCTTGGTGCGCTTCTGAAAGTTCGCGAATTCGTACATGAGGTTGCTGAAGATGCTTTCCTCGAACACCTTCATGTATCGGCACATCACGTAGAAATGAAGCTTGCGGTACACGAGGAAGAAACCGCGCGCGCCGCGGAAGTCCGACACGAGCCCGAGGTTCTCGTCGATCAGGTAAAAGCCCTCCGGCCAACTCTCGGGGAAATTCCGGTTTAGGACCACGAGCGCCTCGGGATCGGTCGCGATGCGCGTCGGGCTGTTATAGATGACGTAGGAATTTTCCGAGTTAACGTAGAGGACGGAGCAGTCGGCCTCGTGCTCGAGGACGGTCTGAATGGAGTCTATGAGATCCTCGATGGTGTACGAAAAACGCAGCCTGTCGATGAAGTTCACGATGAGGCGGGTATCGCCCAACTCGAAGACCTGACGCTCGGCGCGCTTCCAGGCGGATGCCGTAAGCATGGCGGACGCGACGCTCGCGATAAAAAACACGATCGCCGAAGATATCAGCCGTCCGAGAAACGCGAACTCGGGGAATATGATGAACATAAAAAGCGCGAAAACCAGGCCTACCCCGGTATCAATCGCCAGCTTTAGAAGCTTCTTCCTGGATTGAATCATCCTCGTGGACCTCTTATGGAAGCGAAATATGGCATACCTACAGTATTAACGACTGATTATACCATAAATTGAGGGTTTCGAGAATAAAAAACCGTCGCCGGAAGGCGACGGTTCATGGTTTATCAGCCCTGTAAGTCGGCGAGGGGGATCGGGGTCGGCGTGGTATTCTCGCCCTCGAGCCGCGCGACTTCCTCGAGCAGGGACCGCGCCTTAGAGGAAAGCTTGGTCGGAACCTGCACGATAATCTTGATGTACAGATCGCCCTTACGGCCGCTCGCGACCGGGACGCACTCCTCTCGGATGCGCAGCAGCTTTCCGTTTTGCGTGCCCGCGGGAACCTTCAGCTTGAGCTTGCGGTCGTCGAGCGCCGTTACGGTAATCTCCGATCCGAGGGCCGCCTGGGTCATCGATATCGGGACCGCGCAATAGAGGTCAGCGCCGGAGCGCTCGAAATGCGCGTGGGGCTTAACCCGAATGAACACGAACAAGTCGCCGTAGGGACCGCCGTTCGGGCCGGCGTCTCCCTGACGGGGAATATTGATCCTCTTTCCGTCCTCGACTCCCGCCGGGATGGTCACGATGATCTTCTGACGCTTTTTCTGCAGGCCGGAACCGCCGCAATCCCTGCAGGGATTCTCGATCGTCGTGCCCTCGCCATGGCAGGTCGGGCACGGGGACGCGATGGAGAAAAACCCGGAGCTGTGGCGAACCTGGCCCGCGCCCTGGCAGGTGGGGCACATCTTGCGCCCGCCGCCGCCCGCGGCCCCGGATCCCTTACAGGTCCCGCAGGCCTCGTTGCGCGAATACTGAACTTCCGCCTTGGTGCCGAATACGGCGTCCTGAAAAGAGATCTGCAGGTCGTAGCGAAGGCTCGCGCCCTGACTGGGGCCGGTATGCCCGCCGCCCCTGCGCCTGGACCCGCCGCCGCCCCCGCCGCCGAAAAGATTCTCGAATATCCCGCCAAAGTCGCCGAAGATATCCTCGAAACCCTGGAAGGCGCTCGGGTCGAACCCGCCGGGTCCGCCCGGTCCACCCATGCCCTCAAGGCCGGCGTGGCCGTATTGGTCATAGACGGAGCGCTTCTGATCATCCGACAGAACCTCGTAGGCCTCGGTGGCCTCCTTGAATTTCTCCTCGGCGGCGTGATCGCCCGGGTTCTTGTCTGGATGATACAGGATCGCGAGCTTCCGGTATCCTTTTTTAATCTCGTCCTTCGACGCGGTTTTCGCCACGCCGAGGACTTCGTAATAATCTCTTTTCGTTGCCACGAGGGACTCCAGTCAGAAGGATATGTAGGCGCTATTTCTTTTCGTCGTCGTTGACCACTTCGTAGTCGACGTCGTCCGCGGAGCCCTTATTCGGCCCTTTCTTCGCCGAACCGGCGCCCATGTCGGGACCAGCGCCGCCCATGTCGGGGCCGGCACCCTGCGATCCTTGATCGCCGCCGCCTTGAGCCGCCTGCTGCTTGTACATTTCCTCGGCGATCTTGTAGGTCGCCTGCTTGAGTTCCTCGGTCTTCGCCTTGATCGACTCGACGTTGCCGGACTCGAGCTCTTTCTTGAGCGCGGCGATCGCGGCCTCGATCTTTTCCTTCTCGCCCTTATCGACCTTATCGCCCATGTCTTTCAGGGTTTTCTCGGTCGTGTAGATGAAGGAATCGGCCTCGTTGCGCGCGTCGATCTTCTCGCGCTCGGCCTTGTCGGACGCCGCGTTCGCCTCGGCTTCCTTGACCATGCGCTCGACCTCGCTCTCGGAAAGCCCAGAAGAGCTTTCGATGCGGATCTTCTGCTCCTTGCCGGTGCCGAGGTCCTTCGCGGTGACGTGCACGATGCCGTTCGCGTCGATGTCGAAGGTTACCTCGATCTGCGGGACGCCGCGAGGCGCGGGGGGAAGCCCGACGAGGTCGAACTTTCCGAGCGTGCGGTTCTGCGCGGCCATCTCGCGCTCGCCCTGGAGCACGTTGATGGAAACGGCGGTCTGGCCGTCGGCCGCGGTGGAGAACACCTGGCTCTTGCGGGTCGGGATGGTCGTGTTGCGGTTGATGAGGCGGGTAAACACGCCGCCCATCGTCTCGATGCCGAGCGACAGAGGGGTAACATCGAGAAGGAGCACGTCCTTGACGTCGCCGCCGAGGATACCGCCCTGGATGGCCGCGCCGACCGCAACTGCCTCGTCGGGGTTGACGGCCTTGGAGCCTTCCTTTCCGAAGAGTTCCTTGACGATCTGAAGTACCTTGGGCATACGGGTCGAGCCGCCGACGAGAAGGATCTCGTCGATCTGGTCAAAGTTGATCCCAGCGTCCTTGATGGCTTTGCGGCAGGGTTCCTTAGTGCGCTCGAAGAGGTCTTCGGTTATCTGCTCGAATTTCGCGCGGGTAAGGGTCTTCTGCATGTGCTTGGGGCCCGAGGCGTCCGCGGTGATGAACGGGAGGTTGATCTCGGTGCTCGTCACGTTGGAAAGCTGGATCTTGGCGTTCTCGGAAGCCTCGCGGAGGCGCTGGAGGGCCATGCGGTCCTTGGAGAGGTCGATGCCGGTGT
>DAOPXQ010000034.1:0-14317 GCA_035352395.1 Treponemataceae bacterium
GAGAAGAGGATCGAGAAGGTCGTGCAGGGCACTCCGTCCGGGGTGTCCGCGACGGTCTTAAGAGCTACCTGCGAGTCGCAGACGACTAAATCGGGCGGAGAGGAGAGCCGCGCAAGGAGCGCGGGGTATTCGCGTTCCTTTACGACGGCGACCGCGGCGTCCGAGTCGAGGGCGTCGCGGATGGCCTGAACCTGCGGGAGGATGAGTCGCCCCTTAGGCGCTTGAAGGTCGATGGGCACGACGAGTACCGCGAGCGGAAGTCCCTTGCCGGAAGGTAAGAGGTCGCCGAGTATCGCGGGCGGCTCGAGGAAACCTTCCGGGCACAGTTCGAGCACGAGCCGCTTGAGTTCGCCGATCGCGCGATCCCGCTCGGTCGGAGAGCGTTCGGCGATCGCGCACGAGAGAGTCATGGAGCGAGATCCCGGCGCGAGCGATGCAAGATTCGCGAGCCACTCCGACGCCGGTGCCGCGACGTCGGTCTTGTTGACGGCGAGTATGAGCGGGGTTTTTTGCGCCGCGCAGCGCGTCGCGATCGATGCTTCGTATTGCGACCATGCGCCGGGCTCGAGGACGAGGACGGCGATGTCCGAGGAAGCGAGCGCCTTATTCGTCCTTTCGACGCGAAGGCCGCCTATCTCGGAGACGTCGTCGATTCCCGCGGTGTCGAGGAACGTGACCGGCCCGACGGGGAGGAGTTCCATGCTTTTCTCGACGACGTCCGTAGTGGTACCGGCGACGGGGGAGACGATCGCGGCGGCCTGTCCCGTGATCAGGTTAAGGAAACTCGATTTGCCGGTGTTGGTTCGGCCGAAGATTCCTATTCGGAGCCTCATCGATTTTGGCGTGGCGTTCATGGCGTGTCTCCTTTTACGTGGGGCAGGGGTCCGTGTCCGGAAAATCCAAGCGACGAGAGGGCCGCGGGAGAGAGGGTTCGCGATACCTCTTCGGCGCCAAGTTCCGATTCGAGAAAGCGGCGGACGTTGATCGAGCGATCGGCCCTTGCGTCGAATCTTTCGAGGAGCGCGCTCGCGCCGTCATAGCCAAGTATCGGAAGGAACGCGGTGACGATCATGCGGTCGTCGTCGAGCCGCCGTTTGCAGGACTCCGCGTCGGCGTGAATTCCTTTTACGTGCTCGGCGAGCGTGTCTGCGCCGCGCGTCAGTATTCCCAGGGCCTCGATGAGCGAGTCGGCCGTGAGCGGAAGGAACTCGTTGATCTGGAGGCTTCCTCGCGCGACGGTCTCGGCGGCGAGGGCGCATAGCGATCGAGTTTTCATGCCGGCTTGGATGACGGCCTCGCAGATCACGGGGTTGACCTTCCCCGGCATTATCGACGAGCCCGCCTGCACCGCCGGAAGCAGGATGTCGCCGTCACGCGCGAGAAGCCTGAGGTCGTTCGCGATCTTCTCGAGATCGCACGCCATGGCGGATAGGATTCCCGCGGTTTCCGCGAGAGAGTCCCCGTTCGCGGTTTGGTCAACGAGGTTCTCCGCCCTCGAGAGCCCGTATCCGGTGAGCGAGCGGAGCGCGTCCGTCGCCCTGAATATAAAGTCGCGGGGCGCGGCGAGCCCTGTGCCGACCGCGGTTCCGCCGAGGTTGACCTGTCTGAGCCGTTCCTCGCACTTGAAGGTTCTCCATCGGTCCCGTCCTGCCGCCTCGGCAAGGCCGGAGAATACCGCGCCGAGGGTCATCGGCACGGCGTTCTGGAGTTCGGTGCGGCCGACGGTGACGACTCCCGCGAACTCGCGCTCTTTGCCCTGAAGCGCGCCCTGAAGGCGCTCGGCCGCGGCCGCCGTTTCGCGAAGCATGCCGATGAGGCAGACTTTGAGCGCGGTGGGATAGGTGTCGTTGGTGGATTGGTGCAGATTGACGTGCGCGAGCGGGTCGCAGCGCGGGCTTTGATCGCCGTCGTAGTTCGACGCGAGGATTTGCGTCGCGCGGTTCGCGATGACTTCGTTAGCGCACATGTTCGTCGAGGTTCCGGCCCCGCCCTGGAGAGCGTCGACGCGGAAGAGCTCGTCGTGCGCGCCGGAGGCGACCTCGTCGCAGGCGGTGGAGATCGCCGCCGCGAGGTCCGCGTCGAGAAAGCCGAGGTCCTTATTCGTGACGGCGCACGCTTTCTTGACGAGGCCGTACGCGCGGAAGAGCCGCGCGCTTGCGGGCCTTCCGGCGATACGGAAATTCGACTCCGCCCGGAGGGTGTGAATCCCCCGGAGCTCATCGGAAGAAATGGGCATCTCGCCGATTTGGTCGCGCTCGATTCTGTCCATTCTTGCCTCCGGTTAGAAGTAGAGGTCGCGTTCGCCCGCGAGGATTTTCTCCCGTGCCTTCACGAAGTGCTCGTATACCTTCTCGGGAAAATCCGCGGGGACGCGCGCCTTGATCTCATCCATCTCTTTCTCGATGATGGCGTCGCCGATCTTTTTCGTCTCGGGCGTCGCGAAGTCCTCAAGCCATTCCTGGAAGGTGAGCACGGCGTTGAGCTTGCAGAAGCAGCCTTCCTTGCCGCTCTCGAGCGCGTCCATTATCTTTTTGCCCGTGCGGCCGCAGCGGTAGCCGGCCGTGCAGAAGGACACGATGTGCCCGAGGCTCGCCAGTTCGCGAACGATCTCGTCGAGGCTCCGCGTGTCGCCGAGGATGAACTGCTGGTTCTCCTCGCGCTGCGCGTCCATGCCGTCGGGAGAGGCCTCGGGGAAGGCTTCCGAGTACGCGCCGATGCCGACGCGCGAGTCGGCGTCGCGCTGCGTGATGATGTCCGAGAGAGACCTGATCATCTCGGGCTTCTCTCGGTTGGTGACGATGAGTCCGGCGTA
This sequence comes from Treponemataceae bacterium, assembly GCA_035352395.1. GTDB lineage: Bacteria > Spirochaetota > Spirochaetia > Treponematales > Treponemataceae > Teretinema. Next base: position 2,813 of record DAOPXQ010000034.1, read on the forward strand.
GGGGACGGCGAGCCTGATGCACGCCACGAGATAGCGGAAGTCCTCGTCGGAGACGCGGTGCTTGACCCACGAGAAGTCGGTGTCGGCCGCGGGCTCGAGCCTGGGAACCGACACGGTGTGGGGCCCGAGGCCAAATCTCGCCTCGAGGTCGCGCGCGTGCGCCACGAGTCCCATGATCTCGAACCGCCAGTCGGCGAGGCCAAACAAGGCGCCCACGGCTACGTCGTCGATGCCCGCTTCCATCGCGCGGTGAAGGGCGTAAAGTCTCCAGTCGAATTGTCCCTTGAGCGTTTTCACTGGATGGACCTCGGCGTAGGTGGCGTGATGGTATGTTTCCTGGAATACCTGATAGGTGCCGATCCCGGCTTCGTGCAGTTTTTTAAGGTCAGCGATTTCCATCGGGGCGGCGTTTACGTTTACGCGGCGGATCTCGCCGACGCCGTTCCGTACCTTCTCCTTGATCGCGTAGATGCGGCGCATGCACTCGGCGATGTAGTCGGCGCCGGTGTCGGGATGCTCTCCGAACACGATGACGAGGCGCTTGTGACCGATCTTCGACGCGAGCACGCGGGCCTCGGCCTCTACCTCGTCGAATGAGAGTACCTTGCGGTCGATCGCGTCGTTATCGCAGCGGAAGCCGCAGTACTTGCACTTATTCACGCACTTGCTGCCGCAGTAGAGCGGCGCGAAGGTTACGACGCGGTTGTCGTAGACCTTCGTCTTGATCTCGCGGGCGGCCTTGAAGACCTCGTCGCGGAGCGCCGGATCCTTGACGTTAACGAGGGCGGCGACGTCCTCGGAGGGCATTAGCTTAATGTCGTAGGCCTTCTTGATGATCGCGCGAATTCGCTCGGGAGAGGCATTCGCGTTCTTCTCGATGGATCGCTCGATCGCGGCGTCGTCGATGAAGTCCTTGCCGTCGATCAGGTATCGGTCGATTTCGTCCTGCTTTATGCAGTTCTTCTGCCAGTCGGCGACGCTCTGCGCGCGCATAGTCGTGTCTTTCACGGGAGTCTCCTTAGATTTTCGCGAGGGTTGATTTGACGGTGACGTCGGGAATTTGCCCGAGCTTGCCGGTGAGGGCGCCGATCTCGTCGGTTGACGCGTCGACGATCAGCGTGACGATGTTGAGGTCGCGTTCGTGGTAGGGAATTCCCATTCGCCCGATGACCATGTCCCCGAAGTGCGAGAGCTCCTCGTTGACCCGTTGCGCCGATCCTTCGCGATTCTTGATGATGATCGCGATAACGCCGACTGCGCGGTTTTCCATGCGTTCCTCCTCGGTAAGCCGAAATCGCCTGAGGGGGAGGATAAAGTCATGTGCTTGGGGACGGGTATTCGCCCTATATGGGCGAGCGCGCGGGCGGGGGTTATGCCTGTCGTCGAACCCAAGGGGGAGTTGATATGCCCGGCCCTTGGCTTCAGACTTCCGTCCTGACCTCAGGTTGGTGATAGGCTGAAGATACTGAATTACGGCTTGCGGGTCAAGGTGCGCAGATAAACGATCGATACCATTCGTCGCGCTCCGCGAGCACCGCCGGGCTTCCCATGTCGCGGACCTTGCCCCGCTCGAGGATGACGACCGCGTCGCTTTCGATCATGGACGAGGGTCGATGCGAGATCGCGAGGATCGTGCGCGATTTGCCCGCGCGCTCGAGGGCCTCCACGACCCTGCGCTCGGTGACGGAGTCTAGGTTCGCGGTCATCTCGTCGAGGAGCAGGATGCGCGGGTCTGCGACGATTCCCCGCGCGATGGCGAGAAGCTGCCGTTGTCCCTGCGAGAGCGCCGTCCCCGAGCCGATCGGCGTGTCCATTCCCCTCTCTAGGCCGTCGACGAAATCCGCGAGCCCGACGTCCTCTATCGCCTTTCTGATCTTGTCCGGGCCGATATCCGGATCCTTAAGCCCAATCTGATCGGCGATGGTCCCGTCGATAAGCGAGAGGCCTTGGTCAACGTAGCCGAATATCCGTTTTTTCTCCGCGTTGGGAATGTCGTGCGCGTCGTATCCGTTGATCGTGACCGATCCGGAGGTCGGTTTGAGAAGTCCCATCACGAGCCTGAAGAGGGTCGTCTTACCGACTCCCGTGCGTCCCGTGAACGATACCTTTTCGCGGGCGCCGACGCGCAGCGATATACCGTCGAGCACGGGCGACCCGTCGCCGTACGCGAAACGAAGGTCTCTGAACTCGATCGTCGCGGCTCCGCCCGAGAGAACCCGGTCGGCGGTGAGCGCAGCGTCCTTTGGGTCGTCCTCGGCCTCTTCAAGAAACTCCCCGACTCGCCGCGCGCCGGCTACCGCCGATTGCAATCCCTGAAACTCCATGCCGATGTTCTCGATTGGCGCGAAAAGCCCCGAGGCGAGCTCGATGGCCGCCGCCACGGTGCCCGCGGTGATACCGAGGATACCGACGCCTCCCGACGCGAGTAAGACGATCGCGCCCACGATCAGGGCGCGCGCGACCTGCACGATGCAGGGGAAGATTGCGTCGTAGAAATTGATGCGGTCGATCGTGCGATAGTTCTCGTCGAGTTTTTTTTGGTATCGCCGTTCCATGTAACGCTCGCGGTTAAAGGCCTTGATGGTCTTTGAGTTGCGAAGGCTTTCCGTGATATGCGCGTTGAGTCCCGCCGTCTGTGCCCTTCCGTCGGTCTGCGCGGCGAGCATGCGCGACTGGAAGAATCTCGTCAGGAGCGCGATGGGCGGCAGGAGCGCGACCGCGACGAGCCCGAGCCGAAACCCGAACGCGAACATCGACGCGACGATGCCGAGAATCTTGAGACAGTCGACGAGCATGCCGACGATGCCTCCGGTGAACATCGAGCCGATCGCGTCGACGTCGTTAGTGAAGCGGGATACGGTCGATCCCGTCTCGTGTTTCGTGAAGTAGGACGCGGGAAGGCGTTCCGACTTCATCATCATCGACGAGCGGATGCCCTTGGTGATTCGCTGGCCGAGGACGATGAGCATCGCTTCCTTAAGGAGATCGAAGGCCCCGGCGAGGGCGATCGCCGCGACGTAGGCGGCGGCGAGAAGGGGAAGTCCCTCCGCGCTGCGGGTGGCGAGGTTTGAGTCGATTGCCCTGCCGAGAATCCATGGCGGGATGAGGCTAGCGAGCACGACGCCTGCGATGGCGACGAGAAGAACCGCGCATTCGAGCGGGCTTTGGGCGATCGTCTTGCCCGCGGCGCGGACAGCCTTGTTACGGTTCATCGCGTGCCTCCGTCGGTCCGCACTGAAGCGAGTATAGCTCGCGATAGGGCTCGGAGCGTTCGAGGAGTTCCCGGTGCGTGCCGATTTCCGCCTTGCCGTCGCCTCCGATCAAGAGGACGCGATCGACGAGGGGAAACGCGGTAAGCCGATGCGAGACGAGGATAATCAGGCTGTTCTGATATCGTTCCTTGAATGACTGGATGATCTGTCCCTCGGTCTTGACGTCGACCGCGGCGAAGGGATCGTCGAGCGCGATGATTTCCTTTTTTCCGAGCAATGCGCGCGCGAGCGCGACGCGGGCCTGCTGTCCACCGCTCAGGCGGATGCCGGCGTTCCCCACGCGCGTGAGGATGCCGTCGGGCATCGCCGAGAGGTCCTCGGTAAGGCGCGCGTCGGCAAGGGCTTCGGCGACGTCGGTATCGTCGCCGAGCGCGAGGTTCTCGAGGATCGTGTCCGAGAAGAGGTCGGCGCGGTGTCCCATCCAGGATATAGCGGCGGAGCGGGTCGCGGGGTCGAGTTCGCGGAGCTCTCGGCCGTCGACGCGGACGCTGCCGCCGTAGGGATAGAGACCCGCGATTGCCGCGGCTATCGTCGATTTTCCGCACGCGATCGGCCCGGTGATTCCTATGATTTCGCCCGGGTCTCCGGAGAACGAGATTCCCGAGACTGCGTCGGACGTCGCCCCGGCGTACCGCACGGAAAGGTCGGTGACTTGGAGACGGCGCGCGTGCTCATGCGAGCCGGCGCGCTGTTCGCTTGCGCGTCGGTCGTCTGTGCGCGCGGGATCGCTGGTATCGGCATCAGCGTCAGCAACGTTCCCGCGCGATTCGTCCCCGATCGCGATGTCGCCGCCGAGGTACGGCTTGACGCGCCCCCAGGATACTTGCGATTTCTGCACCGAGTTGAAGAGTTTGGAAGCCTTACTGGCCTTGTAGGCCATCGCGGCGAAGATGGAAAGGTAGGCGGAGAATTGCCCGATCGTCCATGAGCCGCCGATCGCGCGCATTCCGCCGAAGTACAGGACGAGCGCGGCGCCGAGCATCGCGATCGCGTTGTAGATAGGCTGCATGGAATCCTCGAGGAGTCCGGCCCGGATCGCCTTTGACGTAAGCTCCTCGAGTTCCGCCTCGTAGCGCGAACGATTGACGGATTCGAGCCCGCGCGCGCGGAAGAGCATGGCGTTCTCGATCGACGAATACGTGATCCCCGCGACCTCGCCCGTTTTCTTGCGGAGGTCGCTCGCGCGTCGGTACACCGCCGACTTTAACCATCGCGCGAGCAGCATGGCGACGGGGATGAAGAACGAGGCGGCGAGCGTGAGCCCCGCGTCGTACGCGAGCAGCGAGACGAAATACGAGGCGAGGAGCACGCCCGTGTCGAAAAGCTCCGTGGTGAACTTGCGCATTCCCTCGACGCAGAGATCCACGTCGGAGATCGCGCGCGTCATGAGGTTTCCGGTGGTCTCGCGTTCCAGCTCGCGCGCCTCCATCGACATGATGTTGCGGTAGATCGTGCGCCGCATGACGGAGCCCGTGCGGTTGGCGAACCTCCGGATGAAGAATCGCTTGAAATACCTAAGCGTCTGGATGGCGAGTATGAGCGCGATGAACGACGCGACGCCCGCGATCGTCGTAGTCGCCGGAACGCCGGCGACTATCCCGTCGATGAGCTTGCCCTGCCATATGGGACCCGCGACCATCAGTACGTTGAACGAGAGACCGAAGGCGACGATACAGGCGACGGTGACCGGGCTGAGCTTCCAATAATTGAAGATTCGGTCGGCGCGCGCGCCTTTGGCCCTCTTGGCGGTCTTACCAGTCATGCCTCTTCAGCTCCTTGCCGGACAGGGTCATAAGCGAAATGCCTGAGTCGTCGATGAGCGCGTAGCCGCCCTCGCTCGATTCCTTCGGGATCGACGCGGAGCCGGGGTTGAGGAAGATAATCCCGTCGCGGGTCTCGAGGACCGGAACGTGCGTGTGCCCGCTGACGAAGACGTCGCCCGCCGAGAGCGGAGGAAGGCGGTCCTTGCCGAAGATATGCCCGTGGGTCACGAATATCCGGCGGTTATCGAAGAGCACGGTCGAGTAGTCGCCCATGCACGGGAACTCGAGCAGCATCTGGTCAACCTCGCTGTCGCAGTTGCCCCTTACCCCAATGATTTTCGATTTGATCCCGTTCAGCGCGAGCGCGACCGCCTTTGGGTCGTAACCCTCCGGGATGGGGTTGCGCGGGCCGTGGTTCAGGTAGTCGCCGCAGAGCACGAGGTATTCGGCGCCGCTCGAGGCAAACGCGTCGAGCAGAGTTTTGAGTGCCGTCGCCGATCCGTGAATGTCAGATGCCACGAAGAGTCTCATTCTGTCGCCTCCTTGACCGCGCGCAAAATATACTCGCCGTAACGCTCGCGCTTAACCTCCCCGATGCCATAGACGCCGAGAAGATCGTCGCCCGTCGAGGGGCGCCTTACCGCGATGTCCTCGAGCGTGCGGTCCGAGAAGATGACGTAGGGCGGGACCGAGGCGGCTTCCGCGAGCGCTCGCCGCATAGCCTTGAGCGCGGCGAGGATGGGCGCGGCCGCCGGATCTTCCGCGACGGCGGAAGCGCGCGTTTTCTTGGGGAACTTGACCGTCCCGCGCGAACCGTCGGGCGCCGATTCGGCCGAGGCATTGCCGCCCTTCGCCATGGCCGCGGTCGCGGGAGCGAACGGAAGGCTGATGGCGTCCCGCGCGGCGAGCGTCTCTCGCGCGAGCGAGGTGAGCGAGAGCACGCCGTACTCCGGCTCCTTGCGGAGGTATCCCGCCTCCGTAAGCACGCGCGCGAGCTCGAACCAGTCGTCCTTTTCCAAATCGCGGCCGATGCCCCAGGTCGATATCTTGTTGTGCCCGTTTTCTATTATACGCTTTTGCCGCGAGCCGAGAAGCACGTCGGCGACGTAGGCCGTGCCATAGCGCTGGCCCGTGCGCGCCACGCAGGACATGAACTTCTGCGCGGGGACGGTGACGTCGGAGTCCGCGAGCGGTCCTCCGTCGCATACGTCGCAGCAGGATTCTTTCGGCTCGGCGGGCGCGTAGCTTTCGCCGAACCACTCAAGAAGTTTTGCCCTTCGGCAGGTGCGGCTTTCGGCGTACGCGACCATCGCCTTCAGGTTGTCCTCCGCCTTGCGGGTTTCGCCGGCGGACTTGTCTTCCATGAAGAACTCGATTTTTTTCGTGTCGCCGTACCCGTAGAGAAGGAGCGCCTCGGCGGGATCCCCGTCGCGGCCCGCGCGGCCGATTTCCTGGTAGTACTGCTCTATGCTTTTCGGGAGGTCGTGATGGATGACGAAGCGGACATTCGGCTTGTTGATGCCCATCCCGAACGCGACGGTGGCGACCATGACGCGGGCCTCGTCCGCGATGAACTTAGCCTGGTTTTCCGAACGGACGGCGTCGGCGAGCCCCGCGTGATAGGGAAGCGCCGCGTGCCCGCGCGCGACGAGCTCGGCGGCGATGTCGTCGCAGAGCTTGCGCGAGAAGCAGTATATGATCCCGCATTCGCCCCGCCTGGGCTCGAGGAAGTCGAGTATCTGATGGACCGGCTTGCTTTTCCTGACCACGGTGAGCTTGATGTTCGGCCGGTCGAAGCTCGCGACGAATTCGGCCGGGTTCTCGAGCGCGAGATTTTTGCGGATGTCCTTGCGGACCGTCGCGGTGGCGGTCGCGGTAAGCGCGAGGCAGACGGCGTGGGGAAAGAGCTGGCGGATTTCGGCGAGTCGCCGGTATTCCGGCCTGAAGTCGTGGCCCCACTCGGAGATGCAGTGCGCCTCGTCGATCGTGATGCAGTCGACGCGGACCGATGCGAGGAGTTCCTGCACGCGCGGGTTCACGAGGCTCTCGGGCGCGATGTATAGGAGCTTCGCCTGACCGGAACGCACGCGCGCCGTGTTGGCGAACCATTCGTCCCGGTCTAGCGTACTGTTAAGGAGGAGCGCGTCGATCCCCGCCGCCTCGAGCTGGCTTACCTGGTCCTCCATGAGGGCTATGAGCGGGGAGACGACGACCGTGAGTCCCGGCAGCGCGAGCGCCGGTACCTGATAGCACAGCGACTTACCGCCGCCCGTCGGCATTATGGCGAGGGTGTCGCGCTTGGCGAGGACGTTGTTGATGATGTCTTCCTGCATGGGACGAAAGGAATCGTAGCCGAAGACCGATTTGAGGATGCCGTGGATCGAGGGAGCGCTCACGTTTCAGAGGATAGCCCGTCGGGAATGGTCAGTCAATCGCTTATAATGATTGAAAAGAGGGGTTTTTCGGCTTATAAATAGACTGTCGGACCGCATTAGGAGGCATGTATGTTCTCGTACATAAAATCGTTCTTTCAGGCGCTCAACGCGAACGCGCATCCCGGGGATATAGCCCACGCGGTGGCGCTCGGGCTCCTGCTCGCGCTCGTCCCTAAGGCGAACCTGCTGTGGGCGTTTATTTTTTTCCTTACTATGTTCATCAGGGTGAATAAGGGCGCTTTTTTTCTCGCGCTCATACTCCTGTCGTTCGTAACGCCGTTCGCCGATCCGGCTCTTGAGGCCATCGGGTACGGGATCCTGACGTTCGGCCCGCTTCAGGGGGCGTATCGCTTCCTGTACGACACGCCGTTCGTCGGCCTGACGCGGTTCAATAACTCGGTCGTCGCCGGCTCGTTCGCGGCGGGAATCGTTCTGTACGTGCCGGCGTACCTTCTCTTCCTGAAACTCGTGACCGCCTATCGCGGAAAGCTTCAGCCGAAGATCGTAAATAGCAAGGCGTATAAGGTTTTCCTGAACCTTCCGCTCATCAAGCAGATCGCGAACGCCCCCTCGCTTGGAGGATTCGACAAATGACGAAAGAAAAAACCGTAAAACCCCTCAAGGTAAAGATTCCTCCCGTTTTCCGCAAACGCTATACCGAAGCGCAGTATAAAAAGAAGATTCTCGGAAAGCTCTTCATCGCGGCGGATAAGGCGTTCGTCGAGTCCCTGTACGCGACGGAGATGGACCCCAAGAAAGGCGGCACCCGGTACGTTCTCGACGCTTCGTTGATCAAGGATAAAAAGACGATGAAGCGCGTGGCGGCGATCGGTAAGGAGATCAAGAAGCAGAAGGGAAGGATCAACCTGGGGAACGTCATCGCCGCGCTCGCCTGCTGTCTCGTTCTCGTCCTGACCCTCGTCGTGTTCCGCAACCAGATCGCGCGGGCGGTGATCGTCTCGTCGATGCAGGGCGCCTTCGGCGCCAAGTGCGAGGTACGGAGCCTCGACGTCAATCTTTTGGATACTCATTTTGGTATCGAGGGACTCGCGCAGGCAAGCCGCGAGGATCCGATGAAGAACCTTTTCGAGGCGGGGAAGATCGACGTTAAGTTTGACTTGCTTGAGCTCTCTCGCGGCAAGTTAGTCGCGGAGAACGTCGAGATCACCGGCGTAACCTGGGGCACCGCACGCGCCACGAGCGGCAAGCTGCCTCCGCGCGCCGAGAAGAAATTCGCCGAGAGGCAAAAGAACGCGAAGCCGAATCCCGTTCAGGAAAAACTGTCAGCCGAGTTCAACCGGCTCAAGTCCGGCATATCCGTCGGCTCAGGGATTTCCGCCGTGAAGGATCAGCTTGATCCCGCGAAATACATCGAGCAAGAAAAAGCCTCTCTGCTTTCGCCCGCCGTCGTCGCCGAGGTACAGGCGATCGTTCCCGCGCTGACCGATAAATGGTCCGCCCGCGCGGATGACGCTCGCAAGAAAGCCGACGCCGCCATGGCCGACGCCAAGGCCGTGTCCGCGATCAAGCCGCAGACGATGAAGACGGCGGCCGAGGTAAAGTCCGCGCTCGATACGGTAACCAAGGCCGCCGACACCTCCAAGGACGCGCTCGCCTTCGCGCAAACCGCGTCGAAGGAAATCGGTACTGATACCGCGACGGTGAGGGATCTTTCCGCGAAGGCCGAAAAGGCTATCGCGGCAGACTCCGCGCGGCTCAAGGGGCTCGCCGCCTCCGTGAAATCCATCAACCTGCAGACCGGTTCGCGCGCGGTGAGCGGTCTCTTCGACTCGTTCATCGCGGGGACTCTTGGCACCTACTATCCCTATTATCAAAAGGGCATGAGCGCGCTCGCGATGATGCAATCCTCGTCGAAGGATAAAAAGGAGAAGGGCGAGTCGCTCAAGGACAAGGCTAACGCGCTGTCGCGGCTTCCCGGGCGGGACCTCTCCTTTGGCTCGGGATCGATGCCCTCGTTCGCTATGCGCCGGGTAAAACTCTCCGCCGGGGACGCGAGCGGGACGATGTCCGGCAACGCGGACGCGGAGAACGTTACCAACGACCAAGAACGACTCGGCGCCCCCACGACCTTCGCCGCCGCCTTCGAGCACGGCGCCATGGCCGAGAAGGTTTCGGGTAAGCTCGATTTCCGCGCCGCCGCGACCGAACGCGTGAACGCGGGTTTTGACGTAGGCGGGTATCCCGTAACGATCCCTTCCGCGGGTTCGGGCATTCCCGGCGTATCGGGAAAGCTTGGATCCGTCGGCACGCTCATCGTAAGCCCGGACGGCACGCTCGTCATCGAGACGACCGTGCGCGTTAAGGAAGCTAACCTGACCGTTCCCGCGTTCGATCCCGAGTTCCTCCATTCGATGTACGCCGACGTACTATCCGGCATCAAGACCGTTGACCTCGGCGTCAGGGCGACGATCTCGCCCGCAGGCGAGGTTTCCGTGCAGGTCAGCTCGGGGATCGACAAGGTCGTGAACGAGGCTTTGCAGGCGGGAATCGCGCGGCAGGTCGAGCGGGTGAAGGCCGAGGTGAAGAAGTACGCCGAGAACTGGATCGCCGATCAAAAGAAAGCCTACTCGTCCGAGATCGCGCAGTTCACCGACATAAGCTCGAAGGTAACGGACGCGCTCACCGACGCGAAGTCGGGCGGCAAGGCGATTGACGGCAAAAAGGCCGAGCTCGAGGCGCGCGGAAAGGAGATTGCCGCCGACGCAGTGAAGCAGGGTCTCGATAAGGCGCCGGTACCGGACGCCGTAAAGGGAACGTTGGAAAAGCTTTGGTGACGGGCGCTGCGTGCGCCGTCGTAGGCGCGGGGCCCGCGGGCCTATTTGCCGCGGAGACCTTGCTCTCGGGTGGGCGTCCCGTGCGCCTTTACGACGCGATGCCGTCTTGCGGCAGGAAATTCCTGGTCGCGGGTAACGCGGGCGGATTGAACATAACGAACGCCGCGCCCGAAGACTCGTTTGCCTCCCGATACGGCGACGCGGCCTCTCTTTTTTCCGGATTACTCCGCGATTTTTCGCCCGACGACCTGAAAGCCTGGCTCGCGGGTTTCGGCGTCTCCTGCCGGACCGGATCGGGCGGTAAGGTGTTTCCCGACGGGATCGCCGTTCGCGAGCTTCTCGATGCCTGGTTCGCGCGGCTTACCTCAAATCCCTTGTTCTCGTTTTTCCCCGGGCATCGATTCACGTCGCTCGCGAGCGATGGTACCCTGGAATTCGAGACGGCTCACGGGCCTGTCTCCTTTCGCCCGGGCGCGACGGTGTTTGCCCTTGGAGGGGCGAGCTGGCCCGCGACGGGCTCCGACGGCTCATGGCAAGAGGTCTTTGCCGCCGCCGGCGTGGCGGTCGTCCCGTTCAAGCCCGCGAACTGCGGGTACGAGGCCGACTGGGATTCGTATCTCGCTTCGCGATTTACGCATGTGCCCTTGAAAAACGTCGCGGTGCGCGTTATGAACTTGATTCAGCCCATTGGCCCGATCGAGCATGGTCCTGTCCGAGGCGAGATTATGCTGACGCCGTATGGCGTGGAAGGCGGTCCGATTTACGCGCTTGGCCGCGCGATACGCGCGACGATCGAGGGCGCGGGCTCGTGCGAGTTGCGCATGGATTTGCTTCCCGACCATGACGCCGAATGGATCGCCGGGCGTATGTCGGGATCGGTCTCAAAGGAATCATTATCGAACCTCTATCGAAAGCGCCTGGGGCTTACGCCCGAGGGCTTCGCGCTGTTGCGCCATGCCGATCCCGAGGGGCATTCGCTTCGCGACCCAGCGGCGGCCGCCATGCTCGTGAAGCAGGTGCCGATACGCCTTCTCCGCGCGCGCCCGATCGCCGAGGCGATATCGAGCGCCGGGGGAATCGCGCTTGATGAGGTAGACGAAAGCCTGATGCTGAGGCGGTATCCGGGAATTTTCTGCGCGGGCGAGATGCTCGACTGGGAAGCGCCGACCGGCGGCTTCCTTTTGCAGGGGTGTTTCTCGACGGCGCGCCGCGCGGCGAGCGGGGCCCTTGCCTGGCTCGA
>DAOPXQ010000035.1:0-14134 GCA_035352395.1 Treponemataceae bacterium
GTGGGAGCGATAGTCTCGGGACAGCCGGAGATCAGCTCGGAGGTCTCGGACGCGCTCTCCCAGTACGTCATACCGTTCCCGGAAGCGGGCCTGTACTATCAATATCAGTTCTCCGGCGCGCCGGTCAGGATCGGCGACGCGTTCCGCATAGGGGGCGGCGCGATCGCCTTCGCGTCTCCCGATATCCCGGACGGAATCGCCTTCGCGTACTATCTCGGCTTGAAGTTCGCGATCAAGTTCTAGGGCGTAAGCCCTAGTAATCCGCGCGCGTATACTGCCCCGTCACGGTTCCGACGCGGGCGTCCCTCGCCACCCTCAGGGTGCCCGAGCAGTCAATGCTCTCCACTCGGCACCCGTTTCCGATCGTTACGTCCTTGCCGTTAACCGCCTTGGCCTCGACGCCCCGGAGGTCGACGGTAGTCGCCTCGATAAGCTCAATGCGCGAGCGGCACGGAAAAAACCATTTACGGTAATGCGACTGAATCGATATGCGGTCGCCCACGATCTCGAGCGCGTCGATATTGCCGTCCGCGTCGATCCTGTCCGCCGAGATCTGCCCGTTCAGTTTGATAAGGCCGTCGCAGAGGATTTCCGTGGCCTCGATCTTGGTGCCGCCGGAAACCGTCAGAACGCCGTCAATGCAAATCTTCTTCGCCTGGATGTCGCCCTTCACGGTGGCCACCCCGTCGCAATCGAGCCGCTCGGCGACGATGGATCCATTGCAAGTAAAGATCCCGTCAGTCCGGATCGTTTCGGCCTTAAGGTCCCCACTACAGGTCACCACGCCGTCGGTCAGCACGTTGCCGTACTCGCTGCCGGCTATCGTCCCGATTCCCTCTATTTTCAAATCCTGCATACCGTCTCTCCCTGCAATCTTGCCTTAATCGAATTAACGATTTCCCCAAGGGGAAGCCTTGCCACGACGACGACCGAACGGTCGAAGGCCACGCGTTCCGGTCCATTACTTAGGCACGAATGAAGCCCATCCCCTGCGCGAAAAACCGAGCAGGTCAGCCCGGAGACCTTAACATCTAAGATCTCGCCCAATGAGTCTTTCGTCAACGGTCTCGCCTCTTCGGGCGTTATCTTTCCGTTTATGGCGAGCTCGCAAATGCCATAGGCCAACGCGACCGAACCGAGCCGAAAGGAAGCATCGCTACCCTTACGATCGTGACCGTTCGCGTCCGCGTCCGCGTCGGCATCCGCGTTCGCGAGCGCCGAAAACGTCAACTCGCCTACGGGGCCTAGCGCGCGAAGGGATTGCGCCTGAACCAGGCGATCGTCGTCCGAGCCGAGAATCGACGCGAGCTCCTCAAGCGAGTGGCTATCCTTCATCGAAAGAATCGAGGCGACTCGGGAAAGGATTTCCTCCCGGGGGAAAAAGGTCTCCTGCCCCGTAAAGGAAGATTGCTTGTTAAACCATTCTTCCGGTATCAACCCTTCCCGCTTCCAGCGATAGAGCTGTCCATAGGAAATCCCGGTACTCGCGAGCAGTTCTTTCTTGGATATCAACGAGTCCATTCAAGTCTCCCTGAGAACAACATAACATAACATTGTTTTGCAGTCAAGAAGAAACCGAATTATCTTGCATAAACTATTTCGCGGCTACCGCCTCGATCTCGACAAGGGCGCCAAGCGGCAACGCCGCGACGGCGACGCACGAACGCGCGGGGCAATCAGCGGGAAACGCGGAGGCATACACGGCGTTCACGGCCGCGAAGTTACCCATGTCGGTAAGAAAAACCGTGGTTTTAACGACGGACTCCATGCCGAGTCCGCAATCGGTAAGAACCGCGCGAAGGTTGGAAAGCGAACGTTGTGCCTGCGCTTCCGCGCCGTCCGCGAGCTTTCCCGTCGCCGGGTCGACCCCAAGCATCCCGGAAACGAACATGAATCCCCCTGCCTCGACGGCATGGGAGTATGGGCCGATGGCCTTGGGGGCATTGGGCGATATGATGGTCTTTTTCGGCATTGAGCTTCCTCCGGAGAAAAAACTCTAGACCGCGCGAAGAGCGCGTGTCAATCCGAAACCGGATAGAAACACGCGGCCTTCTCGGCGTCCACGGTAAAGCCGCAACGTCCGTAAAACCCAGATTTGTCCCCGTAGCAAATAAGCGCGACATGGTAAAAGCCACGATACTCCTCAAGGGCCGATTCCAAAAGGCGCTTACCCCACCCTTGCCCCTGATACTCCTTCGCGACGGCGACATAAGGGAAATACGCGCACATATGCCCGTCGGAAATCGCCGTAACGAGGCCAACGAGCCTTTCGCCGTCCCAAAGCGAGCGAACCGTATGAGATTCAGCCACCGCGCGCTCAAGGCGCTCGGGGTATTGGGCAGATTCCCAGTCGAGAGACTTGAACAGGGCGACCACGGCGCCAGCCGGTAGGTTCTTTTCGGTCGAGATCGTCATGCGTTCCTCCTTCGAAATGCGTTTACTAATTCGTCAGAATTCCAATCGCGCGGACTCGAGACGCCTTGAAAGCTCGTCGATCACACGCCGTTCGTCCGCGAGCGTCGGGGCCTCGAAGGTTACCGAGAAGCGAACATAGGGCCCCGCGTCGTCCCAGGGAACGGTAGACACGAGCCGTTCGCGGATAAGCCAGTCCGAGAACTCGGCCGCGGTTGAAAACGTAACCCGGGCGCGTTCGGCGGCTCGGTCTTGCACACAGACGGCCCGATTTTGCACCCCGGCGGCGCGGTCATGTCCACCTGCTGCGACAGGCGCGCGAACGTAGCAATAGAACGACCCCGAGGGCTTCTTCGCGTCAAAGCCGGCAGCGCGAAGGGCAGCGACGAGAAGGTCAAAGCGGCGCGAGTACTTCTCCGCGATCGCGTCCGTAAGCTCAGGATGCGCGAGCGCCTCGACGCCCGCCTTCTGGATCGCGCGGAACTGGCCCGAGTCGACGTTGTCCTTGACGGCGGCGTACGCGGCGATCGCCTCGGGATTTCCCGCGACGAAGCCGAGCCGCCAGCCGGTCATGTTGAAGGACTTCGAAAGCGAATGGACCTCGAGCCCGATGTCCATGGCGCCCGGCACCGAAAGGAAGCTGAGGGGCTTCGCGTCGCCGTACACAAGGGCCGCATACGCCGCGTCGTGTACAACCACGATGCGGTTACGCTTGGCGAAATCCACGACCTTGCGGAAGAACGCCTCGGTCGCGCACGCGCCGGTCGGGTTATTCGGATAATTCAGGTACAGGAGTTTCGCGCGCGAAAGGACCTCGGGCGGGATGCCGTCCAGATCCGGAAGGAATCCGTTTTCCGCGCGGAGCGGGAGCGGATAGGCCTCGCCGCCGAGATAGCGCGCGTGCGTGCCGAGGATGGGATAGCCTGGTACCGTGACGAGCGCGACGTCGCCCGGATCGATAAACGCGAGCGGCAACATGGAGTACACGGGCTTGGTCCCGATCCCGTGCATGATCTGCGTCGCGGGATCGAGCCCGGAAACGGAGTACACGCGCTCAAGATACCGGGCCGCGGCTTCCTTGAATTCCGGGATACCGTTGTCGGCGTAAAACCGGTTCTCGGTCCGCGATGCCTCCGCCGCGAGCGCCTGGCAGGCAAGGGGAAACGCGGGCTCGTCGGGCTCGCCGACGCCCATGTCGATCAACTCGATATCCGGGTGCGCGAGCTTTGCCGCCCGCTTGGCCCGCTTGATCGCCTCGAACTTGAATATCTCGCCGGACTTCCCGAAAGCGGGGCCGCCGATTCTCCGCGCGAAGCGGTCGGTAAAAAAACTCATCTCGTTTCCCCCTTCTCGCCAAGATCGGCGAGGGTTATCTCGTTGCGCAGCGCGCTCTTAAAAAGCTCCACGAGGTTCCGTTCGTCGGAAAAAAGGCAGGCGGCGGAATCCCCTTCTGGCACGTCGCCCGTCATGACATACCGCGAGTCCGCGATGGCGCGAATTTGCCCGGGCTCGGTAGCGGTACCGTGAATCTCCGCGCCGGAAAAAGCGTCGGCGAGCGAGCGCGACTCGAGCCCCGCGCGGGAAGATATAATGACCAGCCGTTTACCGGCGCGCGCGACGGAGGAAATTTCCTCGCGGTAAAGATCGAGGATCCGCGAATCGAGAGCGAGATACAGCCGCTCTTCCGTTCCCAGGATCAAATGTCGCAAGCGATCAAGAATCTGGGCCTTACCGCGTATCGTGATATAGCCGCCCGCGCGCTCCTTCTTTTCCGGAATGCTCGCGAGAAGCCGCATGCGCGACGAAGCGAGCCGCCTGAGCGCGTTATCGGTAAACTCCTCGGCGGGGACTGCCGTATAACGAGTCGGCGTGCCATCCACGGTCCAGGCCGCCCCCTTGTCGACGAGCGAGGAGAGCGCGGTATAGGCGTTCGACCTCGAGATGCCCAGGGACTTGGCGATCTCATAGCCATTCAGGGCGCCTTCCGTAACGAGCGACAGATAAACCGCGCCCTCTTGGCGCGTAAGCCCAAAATCTACAAGAAGAGACAAGATATCATTGCTGGATTCTGGTATCATTTCATCTGACATCCGTTAGTGTTCCTCTACCGGAACACTAACATCACATGAAGTGATTGTCAATGGTGTAAGTTTTAATTATGGGAACTTAATTTGTATTAAAGTACTTACAATAACGCTGAATATCTGATAAACAGATTAGGTTTACGACAAAACATGTTTTTATGTCATTTACATAAGGAGGCAAGCATGGACGAGGATCTTCAGAGCTATATCTATGATCACATCCCGATCGTCAAGAATAACCTGTTCACCATAGAGGTCGCCCAAAGCCCATACATCGAAGTGAAGGGACGCTTCGCGGATCATATCAATCACCGGAATTCGGTCTTTGGCGGAAGCCTCAGCACGGCGCTCATCCTATGCTCATGGGCAACGGTACGCCAGATTCTAATAACGCGGGGAATCGAGAATGGCGTCATCGTCATTCAGTCGCAGACGGTCAATTTCGATAAACCGGTGACGGGGGATTTTACGGCATGCGTCGCGCCGATCCACGAGGATAGACTGCGTCGATTCATCGCGATGCTCGGGAAATTCGGCAAGGCCCGGCTCAAGATGGAATCCTTCGTGACGCACGAAGGCTCGCCCGAACAGCCCAAACGGTTAGAATCGCCCGAACCGCTCGCCCGCTTCGTCGGGGACTTCGTCGTGCTGGGCTCCTGCTAGTACGTATTGCGCATCGCGAAACGGAGAGAGATACTGCATCATCAGGAGAACCACATGAAAAATATTGCCATCGTTTATGAATCGAGAACCGGTCACGTATCGGCCATGGCGGAAGCAGTCGCGGCGGGCGTCGAGCGCGCGGGCGCCAAGGCGATCGCGATCCCCGTGGAGGAAGCGACTAACGCGGCGATCACCTCGGCGGACGGGCTCATCGTCGGAAGTTTCACTTCCTATGGGCAGATGGCCGGCGGGATGAAGGCCTTTTTCGACAACTCGCCGTTCGGCGCATGGAAGGGAAAGGCCGGCGGCGCGTTCGCGTCCTCGGGTCAGCTCGGCGGAGGGGCCGAAACGACGGCGATATCCCTGATGATGGCGCTGCTTATTCACGGGTTCCGCGTGCAGGGAGACTGCGACGGCCCGCATTTCGGCCCGGTGTGCGTCGGGGAGCCGGACGAAGCCGCGCTCGAGCATTGCAGACGGCTCGGCGAGCGCGTCGCCCTGCTCGCGTAATTCCCGCAAAGCCTTTGGCATGGTATAATGCGCGCCGAGGGGCATCATGATAACCAAGAAAGGAAAACCGTTTACCATCATCGCAACGCTCGCGGCTGTCGCGATCGTCCTGGCTGCGGGCTTCGCGGCGTTACGCGCGCGGCCTGAGCTTTCGCTTACCTATGACCCGGCCTACTGGCCCTCGACAAGCGCGAAGACGGGCGAATGGCATTGGTGCCTCACCCCGAGCGGAATCAATTACAGCCTCTACGTTCCGGCCGCGCTGGACCGCGAGGACGCCACGCCGACCATACCGCTGATCGTCGTGTTCCACGGATCGACCCAAAAGGCGATCGCGAAGGATCGGTTCGGCAGGATATTCACGACGCCCGAAATGCAGCGGCGGCTCGACGCGAACGGCGCCGCGGTGCTCGCAGTGCAGTCCCGCGTAGAATACTTCTCGGACCCGCACGCGTACGCGCGGCTGATCGAGAACGTCGTCATGCAGCATCACTGCATCGACAAAACGAGGATAGCGGGCTTCGGTTTTTCGCAGGGCGCCGCCTTCGTGCAGGAACTCGCGATGTACGAGCCCTCGCTCTTCAGGGCCGTCGCGTCCGGCAGCTCGTATTACTCGGCCTCGCCCGCCGAACTCTTTCGCGCGGCGCGAACGCGGTTCTGGTGCGCTACGAGCCGCAACGACAAGGGAATATACGAGCAGGGTCACGTGACGGGAAAAATCCTTTCCGCGATCTGCCCCGACTCGCGTTACGTAGAGTACGAAAAACGGGGGCATTTTTACGTCGAACCCGGCGACAAGTCCGGGAAGGGCAAGGAAACTTTTACCGATTGGCTTGCAAAGGCGCTCGCGCGGTAGTCATTGAACGTAGGAGAACGTCATATGAACGAAGGCGGCGACGGCGCGCAGGAACTCTATCACGAGATTTTCGGTTCGGTCCTTGACCGAAGGGAACTGACTCCGTACATGCTCCGCGATTGCGATAGCTACGCCGACGCCATCCGAGGCGCGACGTTCATGATGGGAAACCGCGGGTTCCTGCTCGAGGGAAACGCGCTCGCGCCGGGAGAGCTAGACCGGGCCTCGGCGTACGTCGCCGCGTCGATCGACTACGTGGAGAAGTCCCTTCTCCCGACGGTCGCGGGGCAGCTTTCATCCCTCGCTCGACTGGGTAGCCCGCTCGCCGAGGCGTACGCGACCGCGTGCGCTGACATCGACGCTATCTCCGCATTGGTCTCCGGCGGCGATTTCCGCGATCTCGTCGACGCGGACCCGCGCCACCTTTTTCTCCTTTCGTCGTCCGCGAAGTACCCGCACCTTTTCCGCGGAAGCCCGTCGGGCCCGGACCGCGTGCCGCCCCGATGGAGGTTCGCCGCCTGCTCGATACTGAAACTCTGCCACCTCATCAAGGCGATCGAGGAGGACAGCGAGGACATCTACGACTACGCGCGCCTTGGCCTGTGGTTCGGCGCGCGCGGCATTCCGCTGCATGGGCTCGCGTCGCTCGACTGGTCCCGCGGGGAAAACGCCCCGAACGACCAAAACGGGCGCCGCGCGTACGTCAAGCTCGCGGCGTTCTTCCGAAAGCTTTCGCTGTCGCTTATGGGAAGCGCCGAGGGGGGAACGCTCGCGTTCGTGAGCGGGGACGGCGTCAGCGTGGACCTCGTCGCGATCAAGGCGCGCCTTAAAAGCCCGGAAAGCATGTTCGCCAAGATAGGCAAGGCGGCGGCCGAGGAGACGTACAATATCCGCGACATACTCGCGCTCACGTTCCTTACCAAGCGGAAGGAGGACGCGCTCACGATGTTCCACGCCCTCCAAAAACAGGGAGTCATTCTCCAGGAAAACGTGGAATCCGCGTCGGTAACGCAAACCCTTTTTGACTCGGCGGACGGCATGCGCGACGCGGTCAGGGACCTTATGCGAACCCTCGCGCGCCGCGAGGGCATCGAGGGCGAGCCGGACGAGGACTCGGTGCGAAGGAACGCGGATGAGTTTTTCAGGGCGCTCGGCACGAACGCGGCGGCGAACCCGCACACATCCGGCGACCATCGAAAATTCCAGTGTAAGATCAACTTCTCGGTACCCGTTCAATACGACCGCGAAACGGGGCGCGTCCTGCTTTCGCCGACTCCCGGCGCGGTCACGCGGCAGCACACCCTTCCCGTCGAGCTCAGAATCTCGGACCTCGAGAGCTGGGAAGCGTCTGAGCTTCGGGGCGAGGCCCACCATGAGGCGTATAAATGCCGCCAGCTTCTCGTCCTCATGAACCGTCTCTTCTCGCCGCTCTTCTCGTTCCCCCTGGAACGCGAGGAGGCCTTGCGAAAGGACCAGGACGCCCTGTTCGGCTGACGGCACGGTCTTGCCTACAGTTTTTTCGCGTTACCTGGTATACTGAGCCAATGCCCGTACTTTTGTTGCTTTCGTTCGCCATTACCTCAGTGGGACTCGCAGCGCTCATATTCGCGGGGGCGCGCTGGGCCCAAACGCCGCAAAGCGCGACTCGCTTTCACAAGGCGGCTTTTTTCGTCGCCGCCGCCGGTTGGGTCATACTCCTTCGGTTCGCCATCGTCAATTTCTCCTGGCAAACGGGAACCTCGGCGCATGCCTGGTTCAGGCGTTTCGCGCCGATGGCCGACGGCACGTCCCTCCTTCTCGCCTCGCTATCCGCCGTCGCGCTTGGCGTCCCGTCTCGGTCGAAAAAAACGCGCGCGGACGCATCGCGCCCCACGGCAACCATATTCTTCCCCGTTTCGGTGGCCTTCGCCGCCGTTTCCCTGCTCGCGGCGATCGCCGATTACGCGTTACCCACTCACGAGCTAACGGTAATAATCGATAAACTCGCCCGCGTGGGAACGATTTGGATCGCGATTCTTCCCTTTCTGACCATCCTAACGGGGCGTAAGGAACTTCAGCGCGACGGGTCTCTTCCCTACGCGCGCGTCTTGGCGGCCATGGCCGTCACCTACGCGCTTGCCATGGCCACATTGCGCCGCATCGGCGTCGATCCTACGTGGACGGCCTTATTGGTGTCGTTCGCGCTTTTCGCCGCGCTGACCGCGATCAACGTCATAAACGCGACCCCAATTCAGCGAGCGGATCAGACGGGTCCGGCACAAGTTAACGCGACGCGCTCCGCCGGAACGGCTGGCACGGTAGGCACGGCGGGCATTCCCCACGAATGGGGACTAACCGCGAGGGAAAACGAGATCGTCTCCCTATTAATCGCGGGAAAAACCAACAACGAGATCGCCGAAGCCCTGTTCATCTCGGCAAAGACGGTCGAAACCCATCTTTACAACATCTATCGCAAGACCGACGTCTCAAGCCGCGTCCAACTCGTCGCCGCGATACTGTCCGGCGCTAAGTAGAATCCCTTAGACGGAACCCGGCGCCGTGAATCAGTGATTCTCCCGATATCCCGAACGACGGAAGCGTTATAGCCTTTCGAATGAGGAGAATCATATGAAAGATGAACGAAATACCCGGCGAGAGGCGGCGATAGTTCCCGCGATCGCAGCAATGACCATAGCGGCCTTCGTGACGATCGCGCCATTGACCGCCTGTAAGTTCGAGTCCGCCGAATCCGCCCGGTTCGGAAAGACGATAGCGGCGTTGCCCGAGCCCCGCAAGGCGGCCGGCACGGAACGATTCGAGTTCGACAGCGCGCTCTTGGGCAAGAAAATGGGGCTCTACGTCTACCTGCCGCCCGACTACTCGCCCGACAAAACGTATCCCGTGCTGTACCTTTTGCACGGGTTCGGAAACGACGAGATCGAATGGTTCGACTATCATCATCTTGACCAGGTGGCGAACGCGCTGATAGCCGAGGGCACGCTTAAGCCGCTCGTCATCGTCGCGCCGAGAATGGACAATAGTTGGGGAATCGATTCGGGCAAGCCGAAAATGAACGGACTCACGGCCAAACGCGCGCTCTTCAACGGCCCGTACGAAAAATACTTCCTTACCGAGGTAATGCGCCTCGCGGAAAGCCGATATCCCGTCTCGAAGAAACCCGAGGAACGATACCTCGGCGGAATCTCCATGGGCGGGTACGCTGCCCTCCACATCGGTTTCAGGAACCCGGGGCTATTCTCGAGAATCGGCGGCCACAGCCCCGCGCTCAAAGGCCAACAAATCCCGGATTACTTCCTGTACGCCCCCGACCGGAAAAAAGCCGACAACGACCCGCTCGAGCTCGCGAAGACGGCGAAACTGGAGTCAAACGCCATCTTCATCGACTGCGCCTCCGACGATGGGCTCTTTGCGGGCGCGAAGGAATGCGCCGACACCCTTAAGGCGCGCGGACTCAACGTCGAATTCTCGACGGGAGAGGGAGCCCATACCGCCGCGTACTGGCATCCCAATCTCGGGCGGTATCTTAGCTTCTACGCCGGATCCAAATAAGCAAAATCCAAGCCAGCCCAGGGGCCGGCTTGGATTTAAAAACGCTCGCTTATCGTCCGGTCCATGCGGGCGAGCGCGCTGTCGATGCCGAGAATCTGGATCGACCCCACGAGCGGAGGGGAAACGCGACTGCCGGTGACGGCCATGCGGATGGGCATCATGAGGTCGCCGAGCTTGACCCCGAGCCGTTCGGCCGCGGCGTGGAAAAGCTCGTTCGCCTGTTCCTCGGACAGCCCCCCGATCTTCGCGACGATCTCGCGAGCGGCTACGAGAACCTCGCGGGTCTTCGCGGCGTCGAGCTTCTTGGGCACGATTTCCTCGACGGGCGGAACCGCGGGTTCCCCAAAGAGGAAACCGACCATCGCGGGCGCGTCGGTAAGGAAATGAAGTCGCTCGCGAATGAGCGGCATTACCTTCATGAGTTTTTCGCGCTGATCCGCGGTCGGCTCAAGGAGCGTCTGGTTGGCGAAAAGGAGCCCGGCCGCCTTGCGCGCCTCTTCCCCGTTCTTCTCGCCGGCGCCGCATCCTCCCAGGATCCCGGAGTTCGCTATGAACGGCCAGGTAAGATCGAACAGCTGCTCGTCGGTCTTGAGGCGCATGTACTGGCCGTTAAACCACTCGAGTTTCTTGTAGTCAAAGACGGCCGGCGCCTTATTGATGTGTTCCATCTTGAAAAGCCGCCCGAGTTCCTCGAGCGAGTACATGTCGCGGCCGTCCTCGAACGAGCAGCCGAGCATCGACACGTAATTAATGATCGCCTCCGGCAGGTAGCCGTTGTTGCGGAACTCGTTGCAGCTGGTCGCGCCATGGCGCTTGGAGAGCTTCTGCCCGTCCTGGCCCATGACCATCGGGAGATGGCAATAGCCGGGATGGTCCCAGCCAAAGGCGCGGTACATGACGACGTGAAGCGGCGTCGAGGGAATCCACTCCTGCGCGCGCATGACGTGCGTAATCTTCATGAAATGGTCGTCGACGATGTTCGCGAGGTGATACGTCGGGAACCCGTCGCTCTTAAGGAGCACGGGATCGGGATTGACGTCCTCGTTCTTCCACTCGATGTCACCAAGGAGCTCGTCGTGGAATTTCGTCGCGCCCTCGAGCGGCACGGCGAGGCGGATAACGTAGGGCTTTCCGGCGTCCAGGTTCGCCTTGACTTCCTCGGGTCCGAGGGAACGGCAATGGCGGTCGTAACCGGGGGCCATCTTGTTCATCGTCTGGATCTTCCTGATGCGCTCAAGCCGCTCTTCGTCGCAGAAACAGTAGTAGGCCTGTTTCTTCTCGACGAGCTCAAGGGCGTATTTCTTGTATAGCTCAAAGCGCTGGCTCTGCACGTAGGGGCCGAACGGGCCGTCCTTGTCGCCGCCCTCGTCCCACTCGATTCCGAGCCAGGCCAGGGTATCGTACAGATTACGGACGTATTCTTCGGCGAACCGGGTTTGATCGGTATCCTCGATGCGAAGGATGAACTTGCCGCCGGTAGAGCGGGCATACAGATAATTGAAAAGCGCGGTTCTGACACCGCCGATGTGCTGCATCCCCGTCGGGGACGGCGCGTAGCGTACGCGTACTTCCACTTGGATTCTCCTTGGGGCCAGGCATTGCTTCGGCCGGGCCTTTCAAACCTCGCGCGACACGCGCGGATGCGGTCATTATAGGTTTTTTCCCGCTCTTGGAAAAGGGGGCGGGCATCCGAGAGGTAAAAACGAGTCATGCGACCGCGGAACCCTCGCGATCCCGCGGTCATTTACGCGCGATTAGTCAGTCCGATCAAAACGACATTTTCTGGATCTTAACCCCGGAACAGGCCTTCAGCGCCTTTTCGAGCGCGTCCCATTCCTTGGGGTCGCCGCACAGCTCGAGCAGCATGAGGCCGTTCGTGCTGCACTGATTCTCGTCTACGGCATGGAGCCCAAGTCTCGTTTTGATATTGCAGCCATACTGGGTCAGGATACCCTGCACTTCCTTTGCCTCGGAAACCCTGTTCTCCAGGTACAATCCCAAAATGCGTAACTCTTTCATGTAATCCCCCTTTCCCTTAGTGTGCGACGAAACCTCCCAAAAATCAACGACTTTCCGTCGGGGGAATTCGCATTAACGATCGCCTTGAATTATAGTTTGTCTCATCAGGAGGGCACCTCACATGAAAGCACTCATCGTCGAGGACGACTTCACGAGCAGACTTCTCCTGCAGGGTATCCTGCAGCCGTTCGGGGAGTGTCATATCTGCGTCAACGGTCGGGAGGCCGTGGATGCCTTCAGGGCCGCGATAGACGCGAACGAACCATACACCCTCGTATGCCTCGATATCATGATGCCGGAGATGGACGGTCAGGCCGCCCTCAGGGAATTCAGGTCGATAGAGGCAAGCGCGGGTATCTACGCGAGCGACGGCGTCAAGGTGATTATGACCACCGCCCTCGACGACAAAAAAAACATAATGAACGCCTTTAAGGAACAATGCGACATATACCTGGTGAAGCCGATCGAAAGGGAAAAACTTCTCGAAAGCCTCAGAACCCTCAATATGATAACCTGACCGAACGGCAGGAAAGCACGATGCCCCTCCCCGTTCAGGACGAGCCGGAGACGCTCGCGCCGATTGAACCATCCGATACAGGCCTGGACGTCATCGGCGCGGAAAACAGGCGCAACCGACTCGCGGTCGACGCCGTTGGCTTAGGCGTGTTCGAGTACTACGCATCCATCGACCACGTCGAGGCAAACGATTACTGGTACGAGCTTTCGGGCTCGCGCCGGGGAATGGGCCTTCGCGACCTTGAGTCCCGCGTCTCGGATGAAGACCTTAGGAGGCTGAAAAAGGTCCTCGCGGGAGCGACCGAAACCAGCTTCTCCGAGACCGCCTTCGAGTACCGCCACCCCACGAAAGGAAACCGTTGGCTGACCATCGCGGGACGCATGACGGCGATAGGCGGATCCCCGCTCAATCCGCTCAGGTACGTCGGCGTCCTCCATGACATCACCGAGCAAAAAAAAATCCACAGAGCCTTCGACGAACAAACGGCGATGCAGCGGGTCGTCTACGACAATCTGCAGGTCGGCATGATGCTGATCGACCCCGTGACCAAAGTAATCGAGATAGCCAACCACTATGCCTCATGGCTTATCGGGGAGCCGTTGGAATCGATTGTCGGTAAACGATGCGTCGAGGTATTCCGCCGGGGGAACGAGAGCGAGGATTGCGAGCTCGACACGCTCCCGGACAGGCTCGAGCACGGTATTAAAAGGGCAGACGGATCGGTTATCACCGTTCTCTCTTCCATGATCCGCCTTCGCTACGACGGTCACGACCGCTTCCTCGAATGTTTCGTGGACATCACCGAGCAAAAGAAAAACGAGGCAGAACTGAAATCGCTAACCGATCGCCTTACCATCGCGACGCTCGCCGGGGGCGTCGGCATATGGGACGTGGACATCGCCACCAATGCCGAGGCCTGGGACGATCAGATGTACCATCTTTACGCCGCGACAAGGGACGAATATCCGGACGGAGGAGACGCTTGGTCGGCGAGAATCCACCCGGACGACCGCGACCGCGTGCTTTCGCTTTTCAAAACCGCGTTCAGGGGAGAGTGCGGATACGACACCGAATTCAGAATCGTGTGGCCGGACAGGAGCGTGCACACGATACGCGCGCTCGCGATGGTCCAATACGACGAATCAGGATCGCCGACCCATCTCATCGGGACGAACTGGGACATAACGGCGCAGAAGGAAACCGAGAACGAACTCAAGCGAATGAACCTTCATCTCGAGCAGGCGGGCATCAAGGCGAACGAGCTGATGATCAAGGCCGAGTCCGCCAACGTCGCGAAAAGCTCGTTCCTCGCGACGATGAGCCATGAGATACGCACGCCGATGAACGGCGTGATCGGCATGACGGGACTTTTGCTCGAGACCGACCTTACGCCCGAGCAAAGACAGTACGCCGAGCTGATTAAAAGCAGCGGCGATACCCTGCTCGCGCTCATTAACGACATTCTGGATTTTTCTCGGATCGAGGCTAAAAAACTCGAACTGGATAAAGTCGAGTTCAACCTAT
>DAOPXQ010000036.1:0-8398 GCA_035352395.1 Treponemataceae bacterium
GCAGCTCGTCGGGCTCATAACCCGGAGGTCGTAGGTTCGAGTCCTACTCCTGCTATAGTTTCTTAATGGTAATAAGTCCTTACATTGTAAGGACTTAGCCTTCCCGGAATCGGGTGGTATAACACGCTAATACCTAGAGTCGCACAAAAAGTAGCACTCAGGTTTTTATGAGGTGGATATGCCCCCAACAAACAATCACTCAGCGTACAGTCTCTACAAGAAACCTTCCAAAGATGGGTTGCCGGTTTGGTATGCCCGTTTCTGGGATGGGGTTTCGCAGCGGTATGCCGTTACCCGTTCGACGGGTGTTATTGCCGAAGGCAAGCGGGAACGTAAGCCGGAAGCTGATCAAATGGCACGGAAGATGCTCGGGGACATTAAGTTCCGGGTAACGCTCGGCGATATGTTGTTTACCGATTTTCTTCGGGATTTCTGGCGTGAGGACAGCAAGTATGCCCGTGAGCATGCGCTGGTGTATAAAAAACCGTTGAGTAAGGCGTACATCAGGATTGCGCGGGGTAGTATCGATCTGTACGTTGTTCCGTATTCCAAGTTCAAAAATATGATTCTCGATGAACTGACCCCAGCGTCGATCAGGGATTGGATGACCTGGGCAGCGGAAAAGGGTTTGAGCGGCAAGCGGATAAATACGGTTTTTGAGGCGATGCGGGTGGCGGTTCGATGGGCGTATATGCGGGAGGAAATTCCGCATAATCCGTTTGCCCTGATCAAGAAGGCGTATCACGAGTGTCGGGAGCGGGGCGTTCTGACTCCGCAAGAAGCGATACGGATAATCAGTCTTGAGGGGTTTGACCCGTTTCGGAAGTTGGTAGCGCTTCTTGGGCTGCTCTGCGGGATGCGCTGCGGTGAAATTCGCGGGTTGCAGTGGGGTGATATCGATGTCGAGGGCCGGATGATCGATCTTCGGCATAATTTCGTCGCGAACGACGGTTTGAAGGGGCCCAAGGCCGGAAGCTCCCGGAAAATTCCGATTGTCGACTCGGTTCTGACGCTCATAATGTGCGTTAAGGCGCGATCGCTTTGGCATGAGGCAGGAGATTATGTTTTTTCGAGTGACGTCGAGCGGGGGAAGCCGCGGAGCCCGATTTATTTCCGCTATTCGCTTGAATTGGTTCTGATTGAAATTGAAGTTACGAAGGAAATGCAGGTCGCCCGTAATTTGACTCTGCATGGGTTGCGGCACACGTTCGTGACGCTCGGTCGGCTTTCGGGAATTCCAGATCTTGTGATTCAGGCGCTTGCGGGTCATAAGTCGAGCGCGATGATGGAGCATTACTCTCACGCGTCGCAGGTAATCGATTTTGACGAGGCGCGCAAAAGGCTCGAGAGTATCAAGGACGCAAAGAGAAACGTTGTTGGTTGAATATGTTTATCACAAGAAGGGTCGGGACGCAGTGTCCCGGCCCTTTATAGTTATACCACGACGTCGAGTGCGATATATCCCTTTATTCCCGTATGCAAGGTCGCACGAACGAGTACGTGCGTGAGCCCGAGTCTTTTAATAAAAAATGGTACGTTGAAGTCGAGGCGCCATGAGTTCTCCGTATCGAGATATACGTGATACAGGAATGCGTGGCAAAGGGTTGCGATGCGTCGAATCGTTTCCTCCGTCCCGTCGCATATCCAAAGTTCGTACAGATCCCAGGAAGCATAGAGCGGTGTTTTTACCCCATGCTGCCGCGCTTCTTCCGAGATGTCGACCATCGTTCCTGTTCTGTATTCCGGTTCGATTTCCGGAAAATGGAATGACGATTCCGGAAACCAATTTTCCGGCTTGCGCTGCTCGAATCTGCTTGGCAGACGCGTCGTCATTGGTGTTACGCTCTCATTCGTTAACTCGATTTCGATCATATGATTCTCCTTGCAAAAAAAGATTTCAAAGCTGAATCTGCCTTGAAGTTTTCGGGCAGACCGCGCCCGATAAACTATTCTTCCGGGGGGGCGAAAAAATTCCTTTGGACAGGGACGGGTTCACGCAAGGCCGGCCCGAAGCGCAGCGGAGGGACGCTTGCCAGCGAAACTACTGTTTCGCAGGCCTTGCGGGGTTCTGTTCCTGTCCGACACAATGACCATTTCCCCCGGAAGAATGCTTGAGCGTGTTCGAGTTAAGGAAGTCAGCCTTCTTGGGGTGTACTGTATCGAAAAAATTAGCTTTGTAAGCCTGTTACATCTAAAAAAGAGGAAGCGTCGCCGGTGCATGATGGTGCTACCGTTGGTATGTCGTGAGACAACAAGGAGGTAGACGGTTGAAATGCGCCGAAGCTGGTCTTGATGTGTTGGTGAATGTCGTAATGCTGATGGAGTGTCTCGGGTGTTCGAGAATGAGCGTGTATCGGCGGTGCAAGAGCGGAGAGTTGCCCTTCGTGAAGATTGGCGGTCGCGTGATGTTCCGGCGCACTGACGTCGAGCAATGGATTGCGAAGAATACGCATAGGGTGTCCGTACGGGATGTCGAGATATCACCGAAGGAGGTTCTGAATGGTACTTCAAACCAATGAGATAAAAGATGAAGTAACCGAATGGCTTGACCGGATGTTCGCGTCGAAGAGGTACGGAAGTTTTGGGATCGAGATAAAAATGCATGACGGAAATCCGGTGGCTGTCGAAAAAATGGAGCGGGTGGTGTTCTCTGGGCGAGACGAAACAAGAAAATAGAATAAGTTCAGGTGTTTACAGGTGTGGACTGAAGAAATTTGTACATCCGATTATTTGCAACACGGATTAGAATGATATCGGTGGACGACTAGTAAGCAATAGCTGTTGAAAGTTGTCGATAAAACAGAGCATTGCCGAGAAGGGTCTTGCGATACATTTGTAAGGGGATTGCTCGAGATGCGTATAATGAAGCCGTAGCGGTTAAGAAGGTTGTTATCTAAGTTTTCGGTGTGATAACCGGGCGGAAAGTGAAAAACCTGTAACAGACAGGCGGAAGGGCGAGGTCTATGATTGTTGCAGACCGGTGCAAGATCATTATTGAAAGGGGCATGATTAGATCTGACCGGGTATGGCGTAACCGATGAGGGGAGGTTGATTATTCCTGAATTGTGGGAACGAAGAAAGGACGAGACGAACCAAGCATGGAATGCGTTTTGTCTGTATCGCGATTATGGGGCAGAACGCGGGTTCATGAAGGCGATAGAGCGGAATGGCGTTTCTCCCACGCGTTACGGCGTATGGTGTAAATGGTCCGCGAGGTATGACTGGGTAAAGCGCTGCGGCTCGTACGATACGCATCTCGACGCGTTGAGGAGAGCCGAGCGCGAGAAGGAATTCGCGGAACGGGAAAAGATTTATCGTCGGATCACGGAGAAGACGCTTTCGATTATCGAGAAGCGTCTTGACGGGTTTGACCCCGAGGAACTCAGCCAGGCGAACGTGATGGAGTGGCTCAAGGGTTCGATCGATATCGAGCGTTTGGCGTTCGCCACGGGCACGGGCGACGAGGCGGACGATAAGAAGAATTTTAACGGGCAACTTGAGATAAATTTCGTCAGTGAGTTCGAGGGGCTTTGAGATGTTCGGAAGCGGCGCGGGTGTGACGGCTAATTCCGTGACGGAAAGCGAAGTGACGGAATACTGCATGTCCGAAGCGGCGACCGGGCGTGTCTATGAGGGCAAGAATCCGAATCGCGTGGTACTGCTCGGATTCAGAACCGAAGAATTCTTTTCAGCATGTTCCGTTTTTACCGATGCTCTTGGCCCATGTTCAATCGAGCGGTGCATGGATATTACCGAGGTCTCTGAACGGGACCAACTGGTTCAAACAATCGTACTACAGGTAAATTTCATCGCATTTAAAACCGATGGATTGATACGAGATATCAAAAAACGTTTTCCGAAGGCGCAGCTAGTCTGTTATTCGTATTCATCGCTCGGGACGTCCCTTGGCTTGCGGTTGGCAGATGCCGGAGTGAGCGTAATATTCGCCAATTTCCGCAAAGACTGCGAATTCAAGAATTGCGTCGGTTTGCTACGGACAAAGGGCGTGTATTATCCGGCCGACGTGCGATACGGCCGTGAAAACCGATTGCCGTCGAAATTGGATGGTTTCAGGAAATTGACGTCCCGTGAATGGGAATGCCTCGAGTATTCGATGCAGGGCTTGCTGGTGAAGGAAATCGCCGAAAAGATGACAGTTGCCTGTGGGACTGTCGGAACGTTTCGCCGGAATATGAGAAAAAAGCTTGGAATGGACACGTTCATGCAAGTGTTGTTTCTCGCAAAGGAATATCGGGAAGGGTAGGTCGAATTGTGACCAGCGGGAAATGATGTTCTGACCGTATTTGACAACGACATGGTGTATACTGGCTGAAAAGGGTCATAAACCATGAATCTTGATTTTTGCGGGATTGATTTCGAAACGGCATGCAGATTTCCGTCGAGTGCGTGCTCGGTAGGGTTGGTTCGAGTCAGGGACGGGGCCATTACCGAGACGTTTTACTCGCTGATTAATCCGCCGTCATGGATGTACTTCCTGGATGCGTTTACCGATATACATGGGCTTACCCGGGACGATGTCAGTTCCTCTCCGACATTTGATGCGGTTTGGGGGCGAATGAGGGAATTTATCGGGGATGATTATCTTGTTGCCCATAATGCGCCCTTTGATCGCGGCGTTCTTGCCGGGTGCCTTGAGTATTACAAAATCGGTGATGATGTTCCACAATTTGATTGTTCGCTGAAAGCGGCTCGCAGGAAATGGCCGGCTTTGCAAAACCATAAACTCGATACCGTCAGCGAATATCTCGGGATAGAGCTGAACCATCATGAAGCGTTGAGCGACGCGATCGCGTGCGCGAAAATATTCGTGGCGGCGAGCTGATGGAAGAACATCAACTTACTCAGGTTCTGGTTGCTGCACGGCTCGTTTCCCGTTCCCAGGGCGCAACGATCACCGAACTCGCTAAAGCGATGGGCGTCAGCGTGCGTACGGCGTATCGCCGGAAAGAAATCCTCGAAG
Source organism: Treponemataceae bacterium (assembly GCA_035352395.1). GTDB lineage: Bacteria > Spirochaetota > Spirochaetia > Treponematales > Treponemataceae > Teretinema. Next base: position 4,982 of record DAOPXQ010000036.1, read on the forward strand.
AGCTGAAATATCCGCTGTATTCCGAGGAGAAGAACGGCGAGGTCCGGTTTTATCTTAACGATGACATCGACCGGATGCGGTGGTGGCAACCTCTTCCCAAAATAGCATTTACGTTTGAGGATACGGTGCTGCTTGAGTATCTTTTCACGAAAGCCTCGGAAAACCCGGCTCTCGCGAAAAGCGTCAAGGATCTCCGACGAAAAATAGCGCCGCTTGTCGCGGACGGCGGGTACTCGATCGCGGAAAAGGAATTCGGTGCGGGTGAGGCGCTCAAGGTCGTGCCCGTAATCATCAGTGACGCACCGGTTGCAAAGAAACTATCAGCGGATACGCAATCGTTTATCCGCGTTTTACTTCAATCCGTCAAGGAGAAATCGGTTTGCGTCGTCGGGTATGACGCTGCATGCAACGGGACGGTGAGGACGTTCAGAATCGAGCCGTTGACGATCTTCGAGCATGGTGGCGGCCTCTACGCGTACGTATTCCAGCCGTACTACGGCAATATCATCGTCCTCGCGCTGGAGCGAATACGGTCGCTTGAATTGACCGAGGACTCATTCGAGCCACCTCCCGGTTTTGACCCCGTGAAGCTTCTTTCGGATCCTTTCGGTTTTGTGCTGGAAAACGAATCCTTTGTCGCAAGGGTCCTATTCGATAAGGATCAAGCGCGGTATGTCACCGAGCGGGAATGGCCGGACGGTACGAACATCGAAAAGAACTCGGATGGCTCGATCGTGCTTACCGTGACGACGTCGGGAAAATACGAACTCATCCGGTGGCTCATGGGATATGGATCCGCTGCGGAGGTACTGGAACCGGACTGGCTCAGAGACGAAATGGCCGAAGAAATTGCACGAATGAACGATCGATACACGCATGTCTGACCGTATCTGACACAGCCCTCACGTATCATAACGGCATACGGAGGGGCGTATGATAAAGATAGTATTTTGGGATTGGCAGTATATGGCTCTTCTGCAATTATTGCGGGAGACACAACCGGTCAGTGCTGAATTACACGCATTGTTCATTGAGTTTCGTCCGGTCGATTACGACGCTCAACGTTCTTTTTGTGTATATACTCCGGAAACCGAAACCGGAAATTTTGACAAGCTTGACCGTGACAAGCAAACCCTCGCGCTCGAGAAAATCGGATGTAAATGCGATCCCGACTCGTTCGACGTTCCCGAACATCAACCCCTGAAGGATTTGATCCATCGTTTCTCCCTTGACGAGAAACTGGTTAAGTTGATCGTGTTCTTTTTTTTATTTGACCGCTATGAGCCGTTCAGGGGATTTTTTCTGAAGCTCGCAGAATCACAGCGTCTTTTGGTAATGGAAGAATATACCGGACTTGGCCGAAATCGGTTGGTCGAGGAGATGAAAACTGCCGGAACGCTTGTCTCCTGCGGGATTCTCGACGAGGCCTGTTGTCCCAAACTCGAGATTGCCCGGTATAATATCTCGATATCCATCGCGCAGTTCATTTCGTATTATCTTGACGACACCCATTCCCGGAGCCTCGCGGATTTCGTTTTCAATACGTTCGATCAGTGTTCGCTTCCCTTGTCTGCGTTCGATTTGGCACATGAAACGGTGCTTTCCGCGATGACCACGCTTAAAAAACCGGGACCCGGAATCATCCTTTTGTATGGGGAACCGGGCACGGGCAAAACCGAGCTCTCAAAAAGGATCGTGTTGGACGCCGGGATGCGCCCCTGTTTTCTTGCCAATCAGGAAAATCAAAAACGGACGTTTCCCGTACTGTGCACCGCGACGAAGTTAATCGACTCAGACCATGACGTGCTTATTATCGACGAGGCAGAGGCTTTGCTCGCGACGAGCGTCTTTTCGGGAGAGGATGACAAGGCACGGCAGAAATCCCTCATCAATCAATTTCTCGACGAGTATCAAAAGAAACTGATTTTAATCGTGAATTATACGTATCACGTATCCTATTCGACGCTTCGGCGCATGGACGTGATTATCGGTTTTAAGCCCTTGAACTGCACGCAGCGAAAAAAAATCTGGAATGATTTTAACGAAGAAAATCCCGTATTTACCGAGGATGAACAAGGACAACTTTCAGTCGATTTTCCGTCAAATCCGGCGCGTATCCGACAGGTGCACGCGATCTGCGGCGAGCTTTCGCGTTCGGGAGAAACTCGGGATGCGGTGTTGAGTGTCGCGCGCGACATGCTCGGAAGGAGCGCTGAACTTCTCAACAGGATTCCGTATCGCAAAAGGCCGACAGGCGAGTCAATCGACATCGGATTGCTCAACGCGAGCGTTTCGGCGGAAGAGTTGGTCGAGCGGGTCGGTCGCTGGAATGCCTTTCATTCGGAAACGGGCGAAGGGTTTAATCTTTTATTCTACGGCGTTCCGGGAACGGGCAAGACGGCGTTCGCGCGGCATCTCGTCAAGGCCCTCGGTATCCCATTGATAGTAAAGCGGGCGAGCGATCTGCTTGATCCCTATGTCGGGGGGACCGAGCAAAAACTCCGTGCGGCGTTCGAGGAAGCGCGGGATTTCGCGCTTTTGATTGACGAGGCCGATTCATTCCTCACGTCACGATCTTCCGCGGTGCGAAGTTGGGAACGCACGCAGGTAAACGAATTCCTTACCTGCATGGAATCGTTTACGGGGCTCTTTATCGCGACGACGAATTTCACGACGCTTCTCGACGAAGCGTGCCTCCGCCGTTTCCAATGCAAGGTCGAGTTTTTCGCGCCGGACGCGGACAGGAGAATACGGCTTGCCGAGCGGTTTTTCGGCGGGGTTGAATGGGATTCTCGATCCCGGGAACGGATTTCCGCCATGGCTACGCTTACGCCGGGAGACTTCAGCGCCGTCGCGCGTCGCCTTCGGTTTACCGACAAGGTGACCGCAACGGTCGTTTGCGACGAACTTGCAGCGGAAAAGGGTTTCAGGGCCGCAAAGATAATCGGGTTCGGGGAATGAGTAATTTTGATTGAGTTACCGGAGATAGCTTGGTATACTGGAGCGGTAATTTATCGAAAAATATGCATTTTGCAGAGGCTTATTTTGGAAAAAAACGATCATATACTTCTGCTACAACTCAGTATCGCTCGCTTGGGCGAACGGGAATTGCAGGGCTGGTGGAATACCGATATTGCGTACAAACTTGGCGGGGCCGGGTTTCTTGAGCGGATCGCCGGGACTCAGATGACCCCTTTCGCCGCAGGCGAGGGAATTTTGACTGCTGCGCGGTTGGTCGAAGAATCCCTCCTCGAATCGATTCCCGGGAACCCTTGTTTTTCGCTCTTTTCCCCACCGCTACCGCTTCGAAATGAACTTATGCGTCGATATCATCACTTCAAACGGTATCCCGAGGATACTCCTGACGAAATTCGGGCGCTTCTGGACGTACGGACCGATTGGACCGTCGATGCGTTA
>DAOPXQ010000036.1:8498-9562 GCA_035352395.1 Treponemataceae bacterium
CTGACCGCGCTCCGGGACAACGGGTACCTTTCCGGGAAGGCCAGCAAAGCGATCACGTCACCGGCGATTCCGGCGCCCGTTCTGGGTTTTATGCTCTATACCCTGAAAGAACTGGGCGAAGGTTTTAACGAGTTTGACGAATCTCCCCTTTTTCGCGCATTGCTCAAGCCCCGGGAGCTTTTTGTCCCGCTCTTCCAGGAAGGAGAGCGTCTCCGCTGGTGGGAGTTCACCGGCGATCGTACAAAGTTTCGCGGCAGTTTCACCCTGAAGGGTCTGAATGACTTTTTGACGGAGGTGGGCGTATGAGCCTTGAATCACGGCTTGCCGAGCTTCGGAAGGACCTTTTGGGTCCCGCAGGCCCGTCGATCAGCACGAACCGCAGTTATCCCTTCGCGATATTCCAGTATTACCCGACGGAGGAATACGAGGCGCGCACGAAAATCGGGGAACTCGCGCAGAACCTGACGCTCACTGGCTGGCGCGTGCGAACGGTGGATCTCTTTCAGCTGCTTGCATTGTATCTTGCCGAACAGGAAGGCGGGGAACTCATCGACGCGATGATCGAGGAAGAAAAACTCCAGTACCACGCCTACGGGGACGACTGGAAGCCGGCACTCGACTATCTTTCGAACACGCTGACGCCGCACTTTAACCGGATGGACGGGTACCCCGCGCGGGTGCTCGAGCAGATTCAAGAAGTGGCGCGGGGGAGCGACGGCAACCGCACCGTTGTGTTTCTCTCGCGGGTGGGCTCGCTCTATCCTTTCTACCGCACGTCGGCGTTGCTCCGCTTTCTGGATACGGGGGTCAAAGTACCGACGATCATCCTGTATCCGGGACACAAGGAAGATCAGCACTACCTTTCGTTTATGGGAGTCATGAGCGCGGATCGGGACTACCGCCCGCGTATTTACTGATACCGGCGCCGCACGCGCCAAGGAGCACAAAATGGGAACGATCAAAGATATATTCGCGCGCAACATAGAGGAAAACATCGCACCGGTCATTTATTTCCACACCATCGATCCGGAGACGGCCGCGCGCGAGGTTGGCGAGTACGTGTT
>DAOPXQ010000036.1:9662-13550 GCA_035352395.1 Treponemataceae bacterium
CGATGGAAGAAGCCCTTCTTGCCCGTAACGATACCAAACACGCAGACCAGCTCGCAGCCGCCTTCGGGCGTTTGCGTTCGGTGATCGACCCGATGGCGGTGATTTTCGACATCGGCACGATGGCCAAGAACAACGAGGTGATCCCGTACACTACCTACCGGCAGGTACTTGCCCGGCTGGGGTATTCGAACCTCGACGGAGTGGCGCACTACGAGCTTGCGCTTGAGGACGAGGGGAAGTACGCCGAATTTCTTGAGTGCTACAAGGCCAAATACGGAATAGACTGGAGCGAAAAGAAAAGCGGCGGGCTCGCGGCCCAGCATTTCCGCGCGGTGTACCGCGAGATTTTCCCCGATCACGGGGACCTTCTGGACGTGGCAACCTTCAAGTGCAGCGGCCTCGACGTGAAGACGATGGTTGACAATATCCTCCGCGCGCTCGACCGGCGCGCGCCGGGGAAGACGCTCTTTATCGTGGTGGACGAAGTTTCGCAATACATTACGAGCCAGGAAGACTCGAGCAAGGTGAACCTGCAGTCGTTTATCTCGGAGATCGGCTCGCGCGCGAAGGCGGGCTCCTGCCGCATTTGGTTTCTCGCAACGGGTCAGGAAAAGCTCGAGGACGAAAGCAAGTCGTCGGCGCTCTTCAAGCTGCAGGACCGCTTTCCGCCTGCGCTCCGCGTACACCTGGACCGCGCGAACGTCGGCGAGGTGGTGGAACGCCGCCTCCTCAGGAAAAAAGGCGGCTCGGAACTGGAAGCGCTCGTAACGAGCGCGAATCTCGACCTTTTAAAGTTAAACGCGTGGGGCTGTGAGCAGCTTACCCGCGAAGCGCTCATTACCGATTACCCGCTGTTGCCCGAGCATATTCCGCTTTTCATGGACATTACGCAGAGCCTCAGGAACAGCTCAGCCCGGAGCCAAAGCGATTCGGGCGGCGTGCGGTCGGTGCTCAACAATATCTGGTCGCTCTTCAACGAAGATCCTGTCGCGCTCAAGAACCGGCCGGTGGGAACCCTGCTGACGCTCGATATGCTCTTCGACATGATCGGCTCGAGCGTGGACTCCGACGTCCTTTTGACCCTGCACCGGCTCTTTGAAAAAACGCCCCCCGATTCCATGGAACGAAAAGTAGCGAAGGCGATCGCGCTCCTTGAAATGAACGGAGACAACCGGCCGGTTACCGACGAGGCGCTCGCGAAACTCCTGTATCCCGCGCTCGGCTCGCGGGGCGTCAAGAATGAGGTGGAAGCCGCCCTCAAAACGCTCAAGGATGAGAACTGGATCCAGTACAGCGAAAAAACGGGGTGGAGCGTGCAGAATAACGCCGCCCAGGAATGGAACCGCCAGAAAAACGAGATTTCTGTGAGCGCGGGAGAGATCGACGAGTTCCTTCGAGAACTTGCGGCTTCCATCGTGGAACCGGTCGCCCAGCCGGTGTTCCCCCGACTCGGGGTGCGCTTCCCGCTCGCCTGTTTTTGGGGCTCGGACAATCCCGAAGACCGCATATCCGGCCGGGGCGAGCCGACGGCGGTATCGGTATGTTTTCATTGGGCGGCAAACCAGGCGAAACGAGACAACAAGGAAATCTGGCTCGACGCGAGCCGCGATAAAAAGGCGATGATCCACTGGGTTTCGGGCGATACGAGTTCCCTCGAAAGCATCGCGCGGGACTGGAAAAAGTCGCAGAAGATGATCGCGCGGTACCGGGGGCAGTCGGGGCTCACGCCGGTGCAAAGCCGCCTCCTCGTGATGGAGCAGGGAAACGCCGACGCGAAGCGCGAGGCGCTCAAGAAGGACCTCAGGACCGTGTGGACCGAAGGTTGCCTCTATTTCGACGGCGGCCGCGAAGAAGCCCGCGCGGCGGGAACTTCGTTCGAGTCGATCCTCAAAACCGCCTGCGAGACGCGGATCGAGCGTATCTATAACGCGTTCGAGCCCGGTAACGTCCACCTGACGATTGCGGACTTCGACCAGCTTCTGAAAAAGGACACAGGCGGCCTTTCGCGCGTGTTCCTCGATGGCGCCGGCGCTCTCGGCCTCGCGCGGAGCGACGGCGGAAAGATCGTCATCAAGCCCGACGGCGCCGTCCCCCAGGCGATCTACGCCTACTTGAAGGAAAAGACATTCGACTTGGGCGAGCGCGTCTTCGCAGAGTTCGCCGGGCCTCCGTACGGCTGGTCGCGGCTTGTCATCAAATCCGCGGTGGTCGCGCTCCTACGCGACGAAAAGATCAAATTCGACGCGATCACCGCGATCACCGACCCCGACGCGCGAAAGATTTTCGAGTCCGACCGCGAGTTCGCGCGCTCGGAAATCGAGGTTCGCGTCATCGGCGATGACGACCTGACCGGCCGCGACCGGAACGCCATTAAGGGTTTCTTCGAAGACGTGATGCACTTGCCGAACGCGGACAATTCCGCCGAAACACTCGCAGACCTCGTGTTCCAGAAGTTCCCGCACATCAAGGACCAAATCGGAGCAATCGAGCGCACGCTCACCCGCTTTGGCCTTACACTCCCGCTTCCGATCGTCGACCTTAACAGCGCGCTCACCGACTGTCTTTCGAGCCGCCTCGCCGACACGGCCCTCCGCCGGGTAAAGGCGAAGCTTCCGGTGCTCGTGGCGGGTTATCCACAACTCACTCACGCGGCGGGCTCTTTAAGCGAAAGCACGGTGCGCGAGCTGACCGCCCTCAAGCAATGCCTGGACGTGGAAGCGGCGCAGCTTGCCGAGATCGACGAGGCCGACGGTACGCGGGACGACGCGGAGGCGATCCGCGCGCAGTTCGCGCAAAGCGAGCCCTGGAAGGGCTATGCCGACGTTAAGCCCTCGATGGAGGCGATCAAGACGCGGTATCGCGCCACGCGCGAACGGCTGGCCCGCGAGGAGCGGGAGGCGCAGGATCAGGTACTTTCGGCAATCAAGGCGCGCGCGGATTTCGCCCTCCTTGAGCGCGACGCGCAGGACGAGATTCTCGGAATCGTTACCGAAACGTACCGGGATATCGACATGGATGCCGTGGAACCACGTCTCGTATCCCTTTCGAGATTGCCGGTGCAATTGCGCGAGGCAGGAGACCGCGCCCAACGCCGGTTCGATCAGATTGTAAACGAGCGCGACCGCGCCAAGCGGGTACGCGCCGTGCGTTCGGGTTTGCGCAACCGCACGTTTGCGAGCGAGGCGGAACTGGACGAGGCGATTGCCGATTTGCGCGAGAAATGCCGCGACGCGTTCGCCGCGGGAGATACGGTGAGGTTCGAGGAATGAGGCAATCGAGCGAAAACGCGCGGGTCGCCTTCCGGCAAACGGTGCAGACGGCGCGGGAAAAACTGATTCACGATATTACAAACGAGGCGACCTTACGCTATTCGCTGCAGGCGGGCGACCGGAGCAAGATACGGCTTAGACCCGGCGAAGCGGCCGACTGGGCGGTGTTCGGGCCCCATGTCGCCGACCTTTCCCGCCTTGCGCGCGAGAAGGCGTATACGACCGCGAACCGGCTTGCCTTTCTTTTCATGATGGAAGCGCGCGGTGTACGGAATGTTCCCCTCGTGTCGAAGGGGACGACTATAAGTCCGCTCCGCGACAATTCCGAGTTCTTTACCGGCATCACGAGCACGCCCGATCAAGGTTGGGGGTATTTCCTCGATCAGGTCTGGGATTCGCTTGCCGCCGACCTTCCCGCGCTCTTCGCGCGCTCTGCGCTGATGGACGCGCTTCCCGTGCCGGGTCCGACGCTCGTGTGGCTCATCAACGAGTTCGCGCGCGATGAGCTTGCCGAGGTATGGCTCGACGACACGACGCCGGGCTGGCTCTATCAGTACTGGAACGATCCTGACCGGAAGGCGGTGGACGAGAAGCTCAAGAACACGACGGGCAAGGTGGA
>DAOPXQ010000037.1:0-13496 GCA_035352395.1 Treponemataceae bacterium
GCTCGATGCGGGTGATCGCCGAGTCGATGAGTTTCATGCGCTTCATGTCCTTGGAACCGATCGTCTCGAGCATCTTGCGGTCCATGTCGTCCGAGGCGATGTCGGCGAAATCCTTAGGGTCGATCCCCTCGACGATAGCGCGGAAGTCTTCATTATTCGCGAGAAGGGTATCTATAATTTCCTTTTTAAGGGCAAACAGGGATTCTTTCATCTGTTCGGCGAATTCTTTTTCCATACAAGGCTCTCCAGTTGACAAAGGTATTGATTGACCCTAGAATTATACGAACGAAATCCTCAAAAATCAAACTTTTTTTGGTGGTTTTGCAATAATTTCTGGAGGAACTGTGGCCAAGGAAGAAGCTATCGAGGTTGAAGGGGTCGTGAAAGAATCGCTCCCGAATACGATGTTCAGGGTTGAACTACAAAACGGGCACGTAATTCTCGCGCACCTTTCGGGGAAAATGCGCAAACATTACATAAGAATCGTTCCCGGCGATAACGTCAAGGTGGCTCTTTCCCCCTACGACCTCAATCGGGGTCGCATCATCTACCGCGAAAAATAACGACGCGCCCTTTCGGGCCGTACGACAGAATGAGCCGACCGGTTGGTCGGCTTTTTTTTATTACGTAGGGCTTTGGTTAATCGAGGGAATTGTCCGGTCAGTCGCCCGACTTCTTGCCCTGGGCGAAAAGTAACCTGACGGCGCGCAGGGTATTCATGAAACCGCGACCGATGACGGTGACGCAGATGATGACGCCGAATATGCCGAAGATGAAGGAGAAGCGGAAAAGCGCGACCCCGACGGCGAGCGTCAACAGGCTGCGAAGGAGAAACTCCACGATTTCCCTCCGCGTCCAGACGGGTTCTTTCGGCTGGGTAAATGGACCGGAACCGCTATACCAGGTCCAGGTATATTGGCCGTACGGGTTCTCCGCGCCGGCGGTTTGGGAATCGCCGCGCGGCTGGCGGAACGGGTCGTCCGCGGTATAGCCGCCGTTGTCGTAACGGGCTTTTTTGTCGGGATCGCTCAGGGTGGAATACGCCTCGTTGACGAGCTTGAATCGCTCTTCGGCGGCGGGGTTCCCCTGGTTTCTGTCGGGATGGTATTTCAGCGCGAGCTCGCGATAGACTTTCTTTATCTGCTCCGGGGTCGCGTCCCGGGATACGCCAAGAATCTCGTAAAAATCGGACATCAGTCATCAATCTCCATGCAAATGGCTTGATCTAAAATACTCACAATCGGCCGTCGATTACAAGATAAAAAGAATCTATTGACGAATTGGTTACTTGAGGATAACCCAGGTCGAACCGGTTCCGCCTGAGTCTTTTTCGGAGTGGCCGGACTCGCCGGCATGGGGGTTCCGCTCGAGGAACAGCCGAACCACGGAACGAAGGACGGGATCCTCGACCGAGTGGGATCCCTTGCCGTGGATTATCAGCACCTTGGCAAAACCGCGCCGGATGGCGTCCGCGAAGAAGGATTCAAGGCGAATCCAGGCTTCGTCGCGGGTAAGTCCGTGCAGGTCGATAACGGCGTCCGGTCGGGCGTCGCGAAGCCGCTTGCGCCGCGCTGCCGGGCTCTCACGCGAGGGTTCGCTCTCTTCGCGGGAATCCTTGTCGTCGACGCCGTAGCGGCGCAGCCAGACGTCCATGGGATTCGCGCGCGGCAATTCGGCGGGTTGTTTGCGGGCCCCTTGGGCGCTTTTCCCTCGCGAGGGTTTTTCCGCGTCGCCAATGTCGGCGTCTGGGTCGGCGTCGGGCGTTTCGCCGACGGAAGCCGATTTCCCGGCGGCGTCGTCCCGCTTAATTCTCTTCTTGCCGTACGGTTTCGCCGTTTCCCGTTCCCATTGGTCCAATATGTCAGAAAAGTTCACCGCGCCCGCTCCGTTACCGTGTATTCCAAAAACGCTTCCGAGGGAATCCATCCCGAAAGGGACGAGGGGGTTTCCACGTATAGCCATTCGCCCGCGACCCGGCGCACGCGCAATGGCGTTCCGCCCCGGAGGCGTTCGACGACCGTAGAGCTGGTCTCCGGGACATGGAGCAATTCCACGCCAAGGGAGACGCCCGCGGTTTTTACGTCGCGAGTATACAGTGAAACGGCGAAGATTGCGAGGGATAGCGCGCACGCGAAGGCGACGATCGAAAGCCTCGTTAAAAATCGCTTTGGGTTGGATCCCGAGGAACCCATAAGCCTGAGGACAAGGGCTAGCAGGACGAAAACGACCGCGCCGATGACGGCGAAGGGTTTCCACGCGGCGGGCGGGACGTCGAAGGTTTCGCCAAGTCCCAGTTCTTCCTCGAGCGCGAGCCGTTCCGCGCGAACCCGTTGCGGGAATAAGGATCGATACTCGGCCCGACGCAACGACCGAAGGCGCTCGGCGTTCTCGCGTTCCGCTTCCGTACCCGCGCCGGCTCCTTCGCCGCCGTTACCGCGCGAAGCGGATGAAGCGTCTGAGCCTTCGGCGCGCGGGTCGGGTGAGAAGGCGCCGCGAAGGGATCGGGGTATCTGGGAGCCGCGCGAACGGGTGGACGCGCGGGAGACGGCGATCGAGCGGGACTCGCTCGTTATCCTCTTTTGCGCGCCGCTAGAGTCCGCGTATTCGAGCGTCGCGCGCGGCAGTTCCTGCGTTCCGTCGGCCAACGGGGTCCAATCCCATACCCCGACGGGTATCCATCCGGGTTCGGAGCCCTTGACGGAATCCTGGCGGAAAAGCCGTGCCTCCAGAAGGGCGTTCTCCGGCGCCGGGCAGGAAACCGAGCCGATCTTGCCGGACAGCGACGCCTCAAGGACGATGCGCGTCGGGACGCCGGTACGCGCCGCGATTACTTGCCCATTGCCATCATCGACCGGCACGACCCATCGAAGCGCCGCGTATTCGCCCTTCGCGCGACTGGGGGAAACGGTTATGTACGCGGGCGGAAGGGTTATGGCCTCGCCCTTGACGCGAACCTCGAACGGGCCCAAGGGCCAAGTTCCCCGCTCGGTCGCCTTCCACTCATGCGCGACCGACGTCGCGTCGACGGAGGCGCGTTCCTTCGAGGAAGCCCCCGCGACGAAGGAATCGGGAATCGCCTGAACCTCCACCGCGGTCTCCGCGGGGCTCGCGCCCCGTACGACGATCTCGACGCGGACGGTCTCGCCCTCGACGACGTCGTACGACGAGACGCGAATGTCGGCGTCGAACGCGAACGCCGCGCGGGCGGGAAGCAGGAGGGCCAACGCGAGAATCAGTAATCGGCTACCTTTGATGTTTGTTCTCCGTCTTCCTGATTTTTCCATATATCCTGTTCCTTCTTCCTAACGAGATTGAAAATCGACTCGCCTTCCCCGCCCGACTCTGGGGAATCGCGCATGCCGGCGGCCCCGCTCGATCGGTTATCGCGGCTTTCCGTAATGACTCTCCGCGTAAGCTCAAGGTTAACCTTCGCGTCGATGGCGGTCGAGTCGCTTTCGAGGGACCGCTTGAAAAACGAGGCTGCTTCCTCGTACGCCCCACGCCGATAGGCAATGATCCCCGCCTGATACCACATGCCCGCGCGGATCGCCGGAGGGGCCGAGTCGCCGAGCAGGGAAAGCCTCTCGAGCGCCGAGTCGAACTCTTCCTGGGAAAGATACGACGACGCGAGGCCATACACAGCGTAATCGCGGAGCGCGGTATTTCCGGACGCATCCGCCTCGGACGCCGTGCTCAGGAAGGCCGAGACCGCGCCCGCCCAATCCTTTCGCGCCCACGCGAGCGAACCCTCTAGGATGCCGACTGCGCCGCGCGTCCGGGCCGTACAGGAACAAAGCGAGGCGCAAAGTATGGAGAAGAGCGCCGTAACTTGCGCGGCGCGAAGCATGGCGCCTCGCGCGGCGCGGAGCGTGGCTCGCGTGCTCGACATCAGTTTTCCCGTTTCCACGTGAACCTCCCGGTCAGGCAACCGGCGCAAAGGGCGACGATCGCGAGCGATAAAAAGAGCGCGTAGCGCTCGACCGGTTTTTGCGAGTACACGAGGCGCCTGTGTGCGCCGTCGGCCGGTTGGGTCGCGGCAAGAACGCGAAGCGCCGAGCCGGGTTCCAGTCCGTTAACGTACAGGCTCCCCTTCCCCGCCGCGCGAGCGGCCTGCTTAAGGGAATCCTCGCGAAGGCGGGTAAGCTGCATGCGCGGCTCATCCGAGCCAGGATAGACGTTCAGCTCGGCGCCCTGACCCGTGCCGACGCCGACTATGACGAGGCGAGAACCCGAATTGCGCACGGCGCGAGCGGCCTCGGAGAGTGAACCCGAGGTTTCGTCGCCGTCGGTAAACAGAACGATTGTGCGCGACGCAGCGCTGCTCGCGGGAAACGCGTCGAGCGCGGTCTTGATACCGGCGCCGATCGACGACCCCGGGGACGACAGCATCGACGGCGACAGCGAGTCTAGCGTGGCCGTCACGGAGCGGTGATCCTGGGTCAGCGGAACGGCGAGCGCGGATGAGCCCTTAACGAGAACGACTCCGCACGCCGCGTCTTCCAGGCGCTCGACGAGCAGCGCCGCGTATCGGGAAGCGAAGGTAAGCCTGTCGGGAGGGACGTCGGCGACGGTCATGCTCCGCGAGACGTCCATGACGAACATGACGGAGGTTCCCTGCTGGCGCTCGGGAACGAGCGAGCTTCCCCACCGAGGGCCGGCGAGGGCTATGCACAGAAACGCCCACGCGACGGCGAATAGCGCGGCGCGCGCGACGACCGCGCGGGAAACGCCGCGGACGGATTGTCCGATCAGCGGGAAGTACGCCGCCTTAAGGCGCTTAAACGAGATCGCGAACGCGAGCAACGCGGGGATCGCCGCGAGCGCGGCGAACAGGGCGGCCGGGTGGGAGAATAAACCTTTCACGATAATGCCCCCATGACAAGCCGCCGCACGACCCACGCGAACGCCAAAAGAAGGCACGCGCACGCGATGACGGGATATTGAACGGGATCCTCGACGGTCCTCGTCCAGGACGACCCCGACACGGGAACCGATTTGCCGATATCGTCGAATACCGCGGCAAGCGTATCGCGGCTCGAGGCGGAAACGTAGGTTCCCTCGGCCTTGAGCGCGATCTCGCGCAGCGCGGATTCGTCGTATTCGGAGTTCAGGACGCCGGTGTATCTTTTGCCGGAAACGGGATCGGTGTAATCGAGGGGAACCTCGCCCCGCGTGCCGACGCCGACGACATAGAGGCGAATGCCGTAGCGAGGGAGGACAGACGCCGCGGTCTTGGGGTTTATCTCGCCGGTGTTGTTCTCGCCGTCCGTCAGGAGAATGACGCAGGAACGTCCCCTCCCGCGGTCGACGAGGTGCGCCGCGGAAACGGCGATGCCGAGCCCGAGCGCGGTACCGTCGCCCATCTCGCCGATCGCGAGCGAGTCGAGTCGATCGGAAAACGCGCGGTGGTCGGTGGTCGGCGGAACGAGAAGCGCCGCCTCGGAGCCAAGGGCCGCGAGACCGAACGAGTCGCCGGGCCTGCCGGCGACGAACGATCTGATAAAGCGGCGGGCCGAGTCGAGCCGAGTCTCGTTGCCGATATCGCGCGCCGCCATCGACGGGCTAACGTCGAGCACGAACACGATTCCCGTGCCGGTGCCTGAATACACCGGTTCCTCGCGAAACAGCACGGGCCCGGAGAGGGCTGCAACCACGCACGCAAAGCCCAGAACGCCAGCGGCGGAAGAAAGGACCCCGGCGACGCGCATGAACGGCGACGACCAGCGGAACGGCAACCCGTTCCAGTCGCCGAGCGTCAGGGGAAACTCGAGTCCCCCGACCCATCCCGATTTCTTGAGCAGCCGATAGGCGGGTAACAGAAGGAGCAGCAAAAAGCACAGTGGCCTCGTAAAGCTAAGCATTGGGCCTCCCGCGCGCGTCCGCGCTTTCGGACGCGGCGTCTTTCTCGCGCGCGTCGGCCTCTAACCGCGAGAGCGAGGCCTCAAGCCCCGAGGATATTCCGCGGGCCGCCTCGATATCCGCAGCCCGCGCGTCGTCAAAGCGCGCGCCGCTAAAGCGTATCTCGTCGACGCGGGAAAGGAGGCCCTCGAGCCCCGCGCGAAGCCCTTCGGCGCAGAACGGCGCGACCCCGGTGCCGTCGAGCGCTCGCGATAATGCCTCGCGCGTCGTGGCCGGAAACAGGGCTTGCGGATTGCCCTCGGCGAACTCTCCGAGATACCTGCGAAGTACCCGAGAAAAATCCGCGTACCAGGGAACGAGCCCCTTTTTGCGCGCGCTCCTAGAGAGCGCGGATAGTTCGCGGTTAAGCGCCTTTACGCGGCGCGCGGAGGCGCGTCCAAGCGCGAACCCCGACAGCGCTCGCTTGAGACGAACTCCAGCGAACGCGATGATCGCCACCGCGACGATCGCGATCGCGATGATCGCGTACACGATAAAGGTCGTACCCGGCACGAGCAGGGGCGACCGCGACGGCTCGAGCGTCTTATGGCCGGTCTTCTCGATGATAGACGAGATTCGCATCGGCGGCGGGACGGCGGTTTCCTTGCCGATGACGATCGACGGGATCTTGATGATACCCGCGGTCCATGGCACGAACCTCACGGTCACGTTGGTTTCGCCGGAGGCCTTCGCGATGACGACGGACTCGATCGTAAGGTCGGGAGTGACGGGGAATTCCTCCTCGGGGAGGACGAACGCCGACCCATCCTTTACGGCGGAGGCGAACGCAGTCGTCTTAAAACTGAACTCCGCGGTATCGCCGACGTACACCTCCCGGGGGATAAGCACCCCGCCCTCCGCGGCGACGGGCAGCGTCGAGAACAGCGCGAGCGCGAAGGAAAGCGCGATGGTGAAGCCGAAAACGCGCGGGTGAAATAGCTCTCGAAGGTTCGCGCAAAATTTCGTCCGGCTCATAGCGCGTTCTCCTCGATCGCGGGGCGGGCGGCCCGGGGACGCCTGCCGGAAAAGAATCGGGAAAGGACGCGAACGGAATCCTCTTCGGTCGAAAGTATGAGGGGATACACGCCGCGGCGCAGCGCGACGTGCTCGAATCGATGCGTCGATTCGCGGTTCTCGCGGGCCCACTGCTCGACGAACGCGGGAGAACCCGTCGGGAACGAATCGCGACGCCCCGTCTCGGGGTCGCGGAACGGGACGTATC
Source organism: Treponemataceae bacterium (assembly GCA_035352395.1). Classification (GTDB taxonomy): domain Bacteria; phylum Spirochaetota; class Spirochaetia; order Treponematales; family Treponemataceae; genus Teretinema. The sequence goes on from DAOPXQ010000037.1 coordinate 7,121, forward strand.
CCGCGCGCGGCAGTGCCTCGTCGACGGGAGAGGTTATGCGTATGGCGAGCACGTCATGGCGGCGCGCGAGAATGCCGAGCGATTTTTCATACCCCGTGGTCCTGAAGTCGGAAACGACGACGACGAGGCTTCGCGAGCGAAGCGCGCGCGCCGCGCCGGCGAGAGCGCCTGAAAGGGCGGAGCCGGGCACAGCGCCGCGCGTCTTGCGGTGGTTGTCGAGCGACGAAAGGATAGTGAGTACCTGGTCGCGCGACGCGCGCGGCTTGAACGCGGCGCCGCAGGCGCCGTCGAACGAGATGGCGCCGACGGGGCTTTCGTTCAGCTCGGCCGCGAACGCGATTAGGGCCGCGGCCTCGAGGGCTTTCTCCCTGCGGGTTACCGCGCCGGGACCTGCGTCCATGGAGAGCGACTGGTCCACGACGAGAAAGACGGTAAGCTCGCGTTCCTCGCGAAACATCTTAACGAAGGGGCGCCCGCTGCGCGCGGTGACGTTCCGGTCGATCGACCGAATGTCGTCCCCTATTTCATACTCGCGAACGCCGTCGAATTCCATTCCCTGTCCGCGAAAGCAGGACCGGAAACCGCCCGACCGCATTCCCTCCGAGACGGAGAGCGCCGCGAGCTTGAGGTATCTTGCCCGGTCCGCGATATAGTGCGCGTTCATGGCAGGGGAACGACGCCGAGGACGCGGGCGATGATATCGTCCGACGAGAGTCCGTCGGCGCCGGCTTCGTAGGAAAGGACGAGCCTGTGGCGAAGCACCGCGGGAGCCGCGGCCTTGATGTCCTCCGGCAGCACGAAATCCCGCCCCGCGAGGAACGCCTGAATCTTGGCGCACAGGCAGAGCGCGATGCTCGCGCGCGGGGAGGCGCCGAAGGAAATGTACTTTAGGTAGTCGTCGCGCTGCCTTCGCTCGCGCTTGGGGTCGGCGACGGGACGGGTCGCGGCGACGAGGGAGACGATATAGGAAACGAGCGCGTCGTCGCACCGCACGGACTGAACGTCCGAACGGATCGACGCGAGGTCGTCGGCCGAAATCGAGGCGATGGAAGGATTCGCGCGCGAGCCCACGGACGCGGGCGAGACGATCCCGCGCTCGGCGGACGACCGCACGATCGCCGCTTCCTCGAGCGGGGCCGGGTACGGGACGAGTAGCTTGAGGAGGAAACGGTCCAGCTCCGCCTCGGGCAGGGTATAGGTTCCTTCCTGCTCGATGGGATTCTGCGTGGCAAGCACGAAAAACGGGGACGGCAGCTCGTAGGTAGTCTCGCCGATCGTGACCTGGGACTCGGCCATGGCCTCGAGCAGCGCTGACTGAACCTTCGCGGGGGCGCGGTTGATCTCGTCGGCAAGGACGATATTGGCGAACACCGGTCCCTTTCTGACCGAAAACGCCATGCGCGACTGCTCGTAAATCAGGGTACCGACCAAATCGGCCGGTAAAAGGTCGGGCGTAAACTGAATTCGCTTGAAGCTGAGCCCGGAAAGCTCGGCGAAGGTCTTTACCGCGAGGGTCTTGGCGAGCCCCGGAACGCCCTCGAGAAGAACGTGCCCGCCGGCGATAAACGCGGTCAGGATACCGTCAACAAGGGCTTCCTGCCCGACAATTCGCTTGGCCATGCCCTTCCGGCATTCCGCGACGACCGCCAAAGACCGCCCGAAACGCGCCTGATCTTCTTTCATTATATATTACCCCGCGTAAACTGAGTTCTTACGATTGTACACAGGCATCGACCAGATTGACAACAGGTATCCCTCCGTTGTAAACAGTTACTACCATGGCTAACATCCAACACATTAACCCGCTCGCGGCTGAACTCAACTCCGCGCTCGCGGGCTGCATCGCGGGCAGACTTCTGTCCGATCTTGGAACCCGTCTGTACTTCCCGAAAGGGATCATAGCGCAGAGCGGCGAAGCGAAGAAACTCGGCAAGACCGCCAATGCGACGATCGGAATGGCGTGCAAAGACGGCAAACCGGTAATCCTCTCGGCCCTTAAGGACCAGCTTCCCTCCCTGACGTCGGGCGAAGCCGTCGCATACCCACCGACCGCGGGAAACGAAAACCTTCGAACCCTGTGGCTCGAGGCGATTAAAAAGAAGAATCCCTCGCTGAAAGACGCGAAAATCTCCCTCCCCGTGCTGGTTCCGGGCCTCACGGCCGGAATCTCATACCTCTCGGACCTCTTTCTCGGCGAAGGAATCACACTCCTGACCGGGGTCCCCGCGTGGGATAACTACGTGCTTATCGTCGAAGCCAGGCGCAACGCCGACCTCCGGGGGTTCCATACCTTCAGCGGAAACGGATTCAACCTGGAAGGGTTCCGCGCCGCGGTGCTCGAAGAGGCGAAGAAAGGCTCCGTGCGGATGCTTCTCAACTTCCCCCAGAACCCCTCGGGATACACCCCGACGCGCAAAGAGGCGGCCGTAATCGTCAAGACGATCGAGGAAGCCGCGAATACGGGCGCCGACGTGCTCGTGTGGTGCGATGATGCCTATTTCGGCCTCGACTACGAGGACGACATCGAGCCCGAATCCCTGTTCGCCAAGCTCGCGAACCTCCACGAGAGGATTCTCGCGGTTAAGATCGACGGACCGACCAAGGAAGACTACGTGTGGGGACTCCGCACCGGATTCCTTACCTTCGGCTCGAAGGGCATGAACGAGGCTCAGTACGAGGCGCTCATCAAGAAACTGATGGGAACCATCCGCTCCTCCGTCTCGTGCGCCGCGGCCCCTTCACAGTCGCTCATGGCCCACATGCTCGCGGACCCAAGGACCGAGCCGGAGAAGGCCTCGTTCCGAAAACTGCTCGAGGAGCGCTACCGCGCCGTAAGGAAGTTCATCGACGCCCATGCGGACAGCAAGGCGCTCACCGCGTTGCCGTTCAACTCGGGATACTTCATGAGTATGCGCTGCAACGGCTTCAAGGCCGAGGAACTCAGGCTCAAGCTGCTCCACGAGTTTGGCATAGGAACGATCGCGATCGACGAAAACCACCTCCGCGTGGCCTTCTCGTCGGTCGACACGGAAAAGATCGAATCCGTGTATACGACGATCTTCCAGGTCGCCGAAGGCCTCTCGAAATAGCGAGGAAATTGCGCGGAAACAGCTGATAGGACAATAAAAAACCGGGGGCGGTTCACACAGATCGCCTCCGGTTTTTTTTCGCTCGTTTCAGTTGGCTCGCCGCGGCTATACCATCGCGATTGTTGCGTCAGGCTTTCTTCCCGAGAAACCGGGGGACCTCGTTGAGCGCGTGGATGTCGCGGTATACGGGACGGGTGCTACCGCTCTTTGACCGATCATACTCGACGGCCCGGTTATAGAGATCGTACACATAGTCGGCTAAAATACCGAGATTCGCCCCGAAGTTATTCAACGCCATGTCGCGATAGATGCGGTTCGCGTCGTTGGGAAGCGCGGGACCGGCGAGGCTCCGCAGGTTCGGCAGGATCTCCGCGCGCACGCGGAATATAAAGCGGCTCATCGCGAGCACCTGCTCGTACAGCTCGTCAAGATGGATTCCCTGCGAGATATACTGGTCGGGGCGTTCGGTCATATCGTTGATCTGCCGCGAGATATCGGTCTCGGACAGGATGCTGGTCAGGAGGGGCCTCAAGAAACGCGTCGAGATATTCGTGTTGTAATGCTCGGCGACGCTCACCATAAGGTTAATGACGCCCGCGTCTTTTACTATCATAGAATCCAGAGTATATCGGCACTTTCCGGGATTGACAAGCAAAACCTCCCGCCCCTACAGTACTCGCATGAAAAACCCGATCATTCCGTCGATACTCGCGCTGACGATCGCGTTCCTCTCCGGCTGCGCCCGCGAGAACGACGGCATCACGGTCATCTGGACGGACCAAAGCGAATTCGCGGCCTACGCCGAGATCTTTAACGCGAGCCAATCCCGATACAAGGTCAGCGTCGAATACAAGGAAAACCCCGCCGACGCGCTACTCGACGGGCGAAACCTCCCCGACATCGTCGTCGGCCCCTGGCTCAAGGGCGAGCGCACGAGGTCTCGCCTCGTCCCGGTCGACTACCTGTTCAACGAGCTCCGCATCAACTCCAAGCAGTTTTATCAGCCGCTCCTGGACCTCGGCAACGTGCATGGCAGGCAATACCTACTCCCTGTCAGCTTCAACCTGACCGCGCTGATCTTCTCCCCGGAAACGAAGATCCTTCCCGGCAACGACTCGTTGGTCTCGCTCGACCAAGTCCGCGAGCTTTCGAAGGAATTCAACCTCTGGCAAAAAGGCTCCTACGCGAAGATGGGCTTTTCCCCCCGATGGAACAAGGATTTCCTGTACGTCGTCGCCAAGCTCTACGACGTGGGATTCGAGGAAAACGACCCGCTATTCAAATGGGATCAAACATCCTTAAAGGAAGCGGTCGCCTACACACGCGACTGGTCGGCAAACGTCAACACCTCGACCGCCGCGGAGGACGATTTCGAGTTTAAGTACCTGTACGATCCGCCCTATAAACTCGTCACGGGGGGCCGGAACCTCTTCTCCTACATCACGAGCGGGGAACTCTTGGTGCTCCCCCACGAGAAAATCCAGAACATCGACTTCCGCTGGGTCGCCAAGGACGGCATGACGCCGATAAAAGACAATATCATCTACATGGGAATATGCCGCAACGCGCGCCATCTTGACGGCGCGGAGGCGTTTCTCTCCTGGTTCTTCATGGAAAAAACGCAGAAAGACCTGCTGGACCAAAGCCGGACCATGGGGATCATGGATAGGAGCTTCGGGATATCGGGCGGGTTTTCCGCAATCGAGTCGGTGAACGAAAAAAGCTTCCCGCTCTATTATCCGTCGCTACTCGGGCATCTTCCGCCGGCAAAAAGCCTCGCGGTTCCCAATATCCTCCCGAACAATTGGGAAACCCTCAAAAACGAAATCGTCATTCCGTATCTCGCCGCGGCCGTCGAGGCCGACGCCGCCAAAGCGACGGAGGTCGAAACCCTCGAGGAACGCATCGCGGACTGGAAAAAAGCCCACTGACCGACGCGACCCCTTTTTTTGCCTAATCTCGCGAAGAATCCTTCCGATACTCAAGATAGTGTCGGAGGATTTTTCGATGTTGTCGAATGTTGGCCCACTCAGGACGGTTTCCTACACAGTGATGCCCTCAGTTTCCGCGGGAGGAAGGACGTACGTTCCGGTAAATCCCAAGGAATTCGGCTACTCCCAGTTCCAGTACGTTGCGGGCTATCCCGCGTTAAGCGGACAGGAAGGAGTGTCGGTAGACAAGATCAAAATCCTCAACACGTTGATCGATCAGCTTGTTACCATGAAGCAAAAAAACGTCATGCAAAAGGTGGCCGAACCCATCGAGATGTCCGGGGATCAGATCGACGCTTTGATCAAACAGTATCAGGGTCAGATCCAAACCGCGGCGGCCACCGCCGAGAACCTGCCCTATAAACCCGCAATGCCCCAGATGGGCGCCGTCGTCGACCTCGTCGCCTGACAAAAAAACCCCATAATTTGTAAACCAGCCCTTACATATCTTGCATATTTATGCAGGATCCTGTATCTTTTTATCGATTGAAGCCAAGTCAATTTGCCTTCATTACCTCTAGTTTCAAGGAGCTTTTATGACAATCAATGACATCAAGCACGCCAAAGTCAAGGCGTGGGTCGAAGAAATCGCCAAGCTGACGACGCCTGACAGCGTCTACGTGTGCGATGGCTCTAAAAAAGAATACGATACCCTGATGAAGAAGATGATCGATTCCGGGCTCGGGACGCCTCTCGCAAAAAAGAAGAACAGCGTACTGTTCCGCTCCCTTCCCTCCGACGTCGCGCGCGTCGAGAATCGAACCTACATCGCGTCCAAGACCAAAGACGCCGCCGGTCCCACGAACAACTGGATCGACCCCGAAGAGCTCAAGAAGACCATGAAGAACCTCTATGCCGGCTGCATGAAGGGCCGCACGATGTACGTCATACCGTTCTCCATGGGCCCCGTCGGCTCCGACATCGCCAAGATCGGCATCGAGATCACCGACTCCGAATACGTCGTCTGCAACATGGACATCATGACCCGCGTCGGCGAGAAGGTCCTCAAGGTCCTCGGCAAGGACGGCGAGTACGTCCCCTGCCTCCACTCCGTCGGCAAACCCCTCGCCAAGGGCGAGAGCGACAAGGGTATTTGGCCCTGCGCTGACATGGACAACAAGTACATCTCCCACTTCCCGGAAGAGCGGACCATCTGGTCGTTCGGCTCGGGATACGGCGGAAACGCCCTCCTCGGAAAGAAGTGCTTCGCGCTCCGCATCGCTTCCGTCATCGCGAGGGAAGAAGGCTGGCTCGCCGAGCACATGCTCATCCTCAAGCTCACCAACCCCGAAGGCA
>DAOPXQ010000038.1:0-13256 GCA_035352395.1 Treponemataceae bacterium
TGCTCCTCGGCGGCCTCCGATTGCGTCTTCATCTGAACCCTGTTGAGCCTGAGGCCCTCGAGGGTCTTGCGATACTCGTCGATCTTGCCGATGAGGTCGGCGTTCTCCGCCTTGAGTGACCCGATCTCCTCGCGCTTGGTCACGATCATCGAGCGATTTTTCTGTATCTGCTCGTCGATCGATCGCTTCTTGGTGATGATACCCTCGGGCGAGAGGAACTCGTCGATGAACCCGGGAGAGGTCGCCTTGAACGCGACGAAGGCCTTCTCCAGGGACGCGAGCAGCGCGTCGAGCTCGGTAAAGGAAGCAACCGCGTTGTCCGCGAACCGACGCGTATCCTGCGCGGCGGGTTCATGAAGCTTCGCGAAGTCGTTAAAGATATTCTTGCGGCCCGAGACGAGCACCTTAAGCTGGCCGACGATCGAGTCCATGGCCGCCTCGGCCTCGGAGTGCGATTTGGAGGAATACCCCGCGTCGCGCAGTCGCTTGTCGAGCTCGGTCACGATGTCCTCGGTAATGGCCTGAAGCTCGGTCTCCATGTCGGCGCGCGCCACGTCGAGCGCGACGATCTCGTTCTCGAGCTTGGCCGCCGAGCGATCGTTCTCCGAGATGCGGTTACCCGCGAGGGCTATGTTATCCTCGAAAGAGGAGATGTTCTTTTCTATGTCCCCGAGCCGGCGAGCGAGGTCCCGGATCGTCTCGTCCTGCCCGTCCGCGTCCTCACGGAGGCTTTCCACGCGATTCTCGACGGCGGACTTCCGTCCCTCGAGCTGCGCGAGCTTGGACTTAACCTCGTTCTGCCGCTCGGCCAGGAGTTTGGACTGCTTGTCCTTTTCGTTCTTCTCGACGGCAAGGCCGTAGATCTGCTTCTGGCACTCGATGAGCTTCTCTTCCATCGAGTTGACGACGTCCATGTTCTCCTCGAGGGAGGCGTTGATCGCGTCGATATCGTCCTTGACGGAATCCCTCTTTTTGCGCGCGTCCTCTATGTCGGAGGTGCGACGGTCGCGATCCTGCGTGAAACCCTTGAGCCGGAGAAGCTGTATATCGAGCTCGTTCTCGAAGATGGAATCGCGAAGCGAGCGGTACTTCGTCGTTTTGTCCGCCTGGATCTTCAGGCTGTCGTAGGAGCGCTTTACCTCGCCGAGGATTCCCTCGATCTGGCGCATGTTCTCCTCGGTCTTCTCGAGCTTTCGCTCCGCCTCGGCGCCCTTAACCTTGAAACGGGTAATGCCCGCCGCTTCCTCGAAAATATAACGGCGTTCCTCGGGCTTGCTCGAGAGGATCTGGTCGATCTTGCCCTGCTCCATCACCGAGTACGCGGCCTTACCCACGCCAGTGTCCCAAAAGAGCTCGCGTATGTCCTTGAGCTTGACGGGGGTATTGTTGATGTAGTATTCGCTTTCGCCCGAGCGATACAGACGCCGCTTGATGGCGATCTCGCTCATTTCGAGATTTAAAAGACCATTCTCGTTCGCGATGGTCAGGGTGACCTCGGCGACGTTAAGCGCCTTCCGCGACTCGGTACCGTTGAAAATGACGTCTTCCATCTTATCCGCGCGCATGGCCTTGGAGGCCTGCTCGCCAAGGACCCACTTGATGGCGTCGACGACGTTACTCTTCCCGCAGCCGTTCGGCCCGAGAAGCGCGGTTATACCGTCCGAGAACTCGATTCGCGTGCGGTCGGCGAATGATTTAAAACCGAATATTTCAAGATTTTTAAGAAACACTGTGATTTGGCCCCTTGGTCATGATTACGAAAATCAGCTACTACTTTACCCCACGAAATGCTATCGGGTCAATGGAATCCGAGTGAGGGGAATAAAGGGATAAAAAAAGGGACTGCCCCCGGAAGGGGACAATCCCATTATGGTTCTGCGACCGATTCCGCGAATTACCCGGTTATTTTCCGAGTACCGACGCGATGCGCTCAAGAACCTTCTTGCGGTCAAGCGGTTTAACGATGTAATTCTTCGCTCCAAGGAGGAGCGCTTTTTTGACCAATTCTTCTTTTCCAAGGGCGCTTATCATGACAACTTTGGCGTTTTTGTCAAACGCCATAATCTGCTCAAGCGCCGTAATACCGTCCATCTTCGGCATGGTGATATCCATGGTCACAAGATCAACGTTCGGGCACATTTCCTTGTACTTTTCGACGCCATCGAGGCCGTCTCCCGCGGTCGCCACCACTTCATAGCCCTCGCTCGTCAGAATCTGGCCGATCTGCTTAGCGACGAACATCGAATCATCCACGACCAGGACCTTGAATGCTACTCCGTCAGCCCTGACCCCTTCGGGGGCGCGTTCATTGATGGCAGGAAAATCTTGCTTTGAAATCATATTTCACTCCCCTTGTTTACATTCGGTCTCGGATGGCCACGTTTACTTCGACTTTTCCAAGGCCCGTTTCCATTGGCACGATCAAGGCTTCCACCTTATGATCGGAAAGTTCCATTTTCTCGCCGGTGAACAGGGCCGGCGGCGTGAGGTCAAACCTGAAACCAAGATCATGCAGCTTCGTGACGGCCTGACCGGTTATCATGTTCGCGAGTTCGGTTATCGTGGCCTTCGCCATCTCGTCCAGCACCTTCATTTCCTCGTTGTTCATCCTTGAGCAGATGTTCAGCGCGGTATCGATGCTCATATCGAATATTACGCGACCCTCGACGTCCCCGGCAAGCCCCACGAGCGCGGCTACGCCCATTACCGGCATCGAAGTCGACTTTAAATATAGCTCGCCCCTCTTAATTTCCCCGCCTAAAACCTCGGTAAGGATATTGTAGGCTGCTTCTACGAATGGATTGATATACTCTACACGCATCGATTTCTCCTTATGTGCGATTTTCCGGTCATTCTTTGCTAAACGCCACCACTTCTCCCTGTACGGACCGTAGCCAACCGCTATGCTGCGGCATCGCCTCGTTCTTTCCAAGGATAATTAACCCATTGTCCTTCAGTTTTTCCGAAAAATCCGCGATTGCAGCCGCCTGCTGTTTCGGGTTCATGAACGAAAGAACGTCGCGGCAGACGATTAGATCCATGTTCGGAACGGAGTTCTGGTTCGTGCAGTCATGGTATTCGAACAGAATCATGTCCTTAACCACGGGCGCGAAAGTCCAGCTTCCGCCGACGCCCTGAACCAGCAACTGCCTATATCGCGAGGTTACCGCGTTTTCAGGAACGTTGAGCATCGGCGCGTTGGAAATTGCCAACAGGTCGGAATCGTTCGCGTATACGCGGATGCGCGCGTTGGGGTATTTTTCGCGCAGGATCACCGCGAGGCTATAGGCCTCGTATCCCTTTCCGCAACCGACGTCCCAAACGTTGATCTGTTTCGCGCTGTTCTGCGGAAGGAGAGCGGAAAGCTGCGAGGCGTATTCGTCGCTCCATAGCGTTCCCGTGTCCGGCGAAAGGAAGTTTTCCAGGTATTGGCGCGCGTCTTCCTCGGAGGTAAGCTGCACGTCGGCGTTTCCTCGGGAATCGCGCCATTCGCGATAGCGTTCGGAAACCCAATGCTCGTTAATCTGCGTGACGTAGAATTTGGCGAGTGCTCCGAGGGCGTCGCGTATAAACGAGATATCCAGCTCGTCGCGCGTGGCGTTCACGAGCTTCTTTACTTCCGGCTCGGCGGCAAGCGCGGGAGCCGCGGCCTTATCGGCTTCTTCGGCCTCCGCCTCGGCTACCTTCGCCTTGTTCGTGAAAATCCTCTCGACGTCGAGAAGGATGTACAGGCGCCCCTGATTCTCGACGACGCCGTGTATGTACTTGATGTTGATGTCCCCGAATATCGGGTGCGGGGGCTGAATCGAACTGCTCGAAATTCCCACGACCTTGTCGATCTCGTCGACGACGATTCCGAAGGTCTGCTCGTTCACGTTAATGATGATAAGGCTTTCCAGCGCGTCGTACTCGCGGGCCTTGGTGGGGATGTTGAAAAAGATTCGGAGGTCGATGATCGGGATTATGTCGCCGCGGAGGTTATAAACCCCGAGCACGAACGGCGACGTATTGGGGACATAGGTAAAGCGCCCGGCCTTCGCGATCTCCTTCACCTGCATGATGTCGATCGCGTAATCCTTCCCCGCGAGGGAGAAGGTAACCATCTTGTAATCGATTATGGCGACCCGTTCGTTACGGTTCTCGTAGTCCTGCGCGGTATTCTGTTGTCCACTGATGGTCTTAGCGTCAATTTCTGCCATGTTATCCTCTTACCATACGGACGCTTCGCGCCGTTCCCTCGCCTGCAGTTCCTGCTTCAACCCCAGATCGAGGAGCTGACTCACGTCGATGATCAGCGAAACCGAACCGTCGCCGAGAATCGAGGCGCCGGCGATTCCGGGGGAATTGGTAAACTGGTCGCGCAACGGCTTAATGACCACGTCTTCCTCGCCGATCAGGCTATCTACCATGAGCCCGACTTTTTTCTCGGCCGTTCCCACGATGACAATATAGCTGAACTCGGCGGACTCCGCCGACTTTATGCCAAAGAGGCGATTGAGCCTGAGCAGGCTGATTACCTCGTTGCGAACGTTGAAAACCTCGTAGTTGTCGATTCGGCTGATCTCGTCGCCCTTTACGCGATGGCTCTCGATGACCGAGGTGATCGGTATCGAGTAGACTTCCTTGCCGACGCGCACGAGCAAGCCCTGGATGATCGCCAGGGTAAGCGGTAGCCTGATGGTAAACTTTGAGCCGGCGTTCGGCTGGGAGGAAATCGTCACCGTGCCGTTCAGTTTTTCGATATGAGTCCTGACGACGTCGAGTCCGACGCCGCGACCGGATATATTCGTGATCTTTTCGGCGGTGGAGAAACCCGGCTCGAAGATGAGCTGGAAGGCTTCCACGTCCGTAAGGTTTTTACCGGGATGGATGATGCCCCGCGCGACCGCTTTTTTCTTTACGGCCTCAACGTCGATGCCATGGCCGTCGTCGGCGATCTCGATGATGATCATGTTGCCCTCGTTGCTTGCCTTGAGGAGGATGGTTCCTTCCTCCGGCTTGCCGAGACTCGCGCGAACCTCGGGGGCCTCGACGCCGTGGTCGAGCGCGTTACGCACGCAATGCATGATCGGGTCGAGCAGGTCCTCGATGACCGACTTGTCGAGCTCGGTGTCCTCGCCCTCGATGACGAGCTGAACCTTTTTATTGAGGTCTCGCGACAGGTCGCGGACAAGGCGCGGGAAACGGCTGAAGATCTGGCTGATCGGAACCATGCGGATCTTCATGACACCTTCCTGCAGCTCGCCGGTTATGCGACCGAGGTTCTGCGAGGCGGAGCGGAACTTCGCGACGGAACCCTTCATCGATCCCTCGAACTCGCCGAAGGAATCGAAAAGGTCCGCGTACTCCGCGTTCATCTCTTTTTTCAGGTCTTTCATGCTCGCGCCGGCCTGGATCTGCTCGAGGTAATCCGGGATATGGTCAAGCAGCTTTCGGAGCTTTTCCTTATATTGGCTTTCGGCTTGCTGAAACTGGGTATGCAGCTCGGTAAATTGTATGGCGCTCTGATTGAACGAGGCCTTGGTAATGACGGTTTCGCTGACGAGATTGAGGAGATAGTCGATACGGCGCGAGTCTACGCGAAGGACGGAGCCTGAAGCGTGTACGGCGGGAGTGGCCCCAGCCTTCTTCGCGGCCTCGTTCTTTTCCTCGGCAAGGGCTTCTTCGACGGAAACCCCGTTTTTATCGGGTTCAGGCTGTTCAGAGGGCGCTTTCGCGGCGGCCGTGGCGGCGGTTTTAGGCGCCGAGGCCGCGGACGCTTGTGCCGCGGGAGCGGGTTCGCTCGCGGGAACGGGGCTTGGACCCTGCGCGGACTTGAAGTCGAACGGGGAAACGGTAATTCCCAAGGTTACGTCGGAAATCGTCGCGGTTTTGGTCAATCGTTCGGCGTCGACGTCCGTCGCGACGAAATACATGACTTCCGGATGGAACAGGTCCTCGTAGAGGGCGTCAAAATCGGGGATTGTCTTGAGAACCTGGCCTTTTTGCTTCAATGCAGCGAAAACCTGGATTCCGCCGACGGTATTCATCGGATTGGCCTCGTCGAACGCGACGGTTACGACGAAAACGCTATTTCCCGGGGGTACGGACTCTTTCAGCTCAAGAAGCTCGTATTCGGAGAGCAGGCCGGTAAAAGACTGGCTGGAAGCGGCAACGGGAGCGGCAGTCGGGGCGGCCATGGGTGCCTTGGGGGCGGCTTTTGGCGCCTCGGGGGCCTTTTTGGGGGCTGATGACCGCGTTTTCGGCTCTTTAACGGGAATCATGGATTCCAGCTTTGCCTTAACCGAAGAAACGTCTTTCGCGTATACGGAACCGTTCGCGCGCGCGGCGAGCATATCCTTGATGATATCCAGGGACTTAAGGAGAATATCCACGACCGGTTCGGTAACCGTAACGGTACCGGAACGGAGCGCGTCCAGAAGATCCTCGATCACGTGAGTGAAGCCGGAAAGCTCGTTCATCTCTACCGTGGCCGAACCGCCCTTCAGGGTGTGCGCGGCGCGGAAAATCTCGTCTATTGCCTCATGGTTTGTAGGGTCGTTCTCGATCACCAGAATATTGCTTTCGAGAGTATCAACCTGCTGTTCGGCTTCGCTAAAAAAGTCCTTCAGCAACTCTTCATTGTTGATGTCGAGGTAGTCACTCATATTAGTTCAATTTTATACCCTTTTCTTGATTAGTCAAGCAATAACGAGACCATGAAAATCGGCAAATAAAAATCCATAGCGGCTTGATCGCGAATGGTATATACTGCTGAAAGGAGATCGCATGCGAACCGCGAAAGCATTGTTCATCGCCATAATTCTTCTGGTAATACCGCGAATGGCCGAGGCGGAGGGCCTGTTCGTCGCGGATTATGGCTTCAGCGCGACCGGCGCGATAGACTCCGCGACGGCGAAGCCCACAGCAAAGTCCAAAGCGGATCTCACCGTTTATTTTGCGCCCGCGAACTGGATCAGGCTGCGGGGAATCGGCGAATTCGATATTTCCGACTTGCCGGCGTTCTTCAATCCCCATGGCGGCGACGCCAGGAAAGGGGTCATCACCTCAGGCGGCGTGGCGCTCGAGTTCACCCCGGACACGCCTTCCACGACTAAGCTCGCGCTCTTCTCCGGCGTCTATGGCGACCTCGCCTCCGACGGGTTATCCCGCGAAATGCTCAGGCGCCGCTGCGACAACCCGGAGTTCTACGATTTGCCGTTCGGCAATCTATTCGTGTCCGATACCAAAATCGACGAAACGGGCCTTGAACTCGCGTACAACCCGGGCAGCGGTCCGCTCGCGACCTCGTTTTGCTATTCGGTAAACCTTGGATCGGCGGATCCGCTGGAAAACACGGCCTCCGTCGCGCTGGCGTACGGCGGGGCGCTTGTTTACATGAACGCGTACGCTGGGGTAATCGTGCAAAGCGAGACATCGATGTCGTTGCAGTTTCGCGGCGGATTAACCGCCCTTATGACCGCCCCGTCGGGAAACGAGCTGTACGTTTTTGTCGGAATGAACAGATTTTCGCCGACGAATATGCAGGAAGCGGGTAAAAAACTGTACTTAATGTTCGAACCGCGGCTGCATTTCGGGCTTGCGGACCTTTCCCTCTCGTTCTTTTCGTCGCCCGTCTCGCTCGAGGACACCCCGACGTATAACGGCAATTATATCGGGTCCAATATTCTGGTGGCGTTTGGGAATCTTAACCGAGAGGGCATGCGCGGGGGCTTAAGCGTAATGGGGATGTTCAATCCTGAGAAGCCGGGAACGCTTACCCCGTTTACGTGTTCGATAACCCCATTTTATACTATCAAGGTATCCGAAACCAGCCTGCAGCTTGCGGCGGTCTTAAATCCGTTTGCCCTGCAAAATATCGGAAACGCAATCGAACTGAGAATCAGCATAAAGGCGGTATATTGATGAAACGAATTCTCCCCTTGGTCGCTATCTGCGCCTTGATGCAAGCGGTCCCCGTTTTCGCCATGGACCTTACCGTCTCGGCGAAAACCAGCGGATTCGCCTTTGACGCGACGGGAATCCCGAATCCCTCGCCATTGCGGTACGGCGGGGAATTAACCGTCGAGGATCAACTTTCCGGGGGACTCTCGGGACAGATCGCGCTTGAGCTCGATCCGGAATGCGGAAACATGCTCAAGGCGCGCGGTATTTATCGGACGAGGTTCCTCGAGATTTCAGCGGGTCCCTCGTTCGGGATTCTCAACGCGTCGGGTTCGAACAGCGTCACGAGCGTCATTCAGCCGGGACTTGGAATCGGGTTTAACCTCATCGCGCCAGGCGTCGCGATCGCGAAAGCCGATACCGACTTTGCCCTACCCACCACGTCAAGCGCGGATGGTCGTATTTTCCTTCAGAAAAGCAGCCTTTCCGCCGGGATCTACTTGCCCAACGCGATCTGCTCGTTCGGGATATCCCAGAAGACCTCCACCGAATCCGGCGTTAAGACGACGGGACTGACCGATATGGGGATTTACACAGAAGCGTTCAAGAAGGGCTCGTCGATTAGGATTTCGCTTGATTTTATCTATCGGGTCATGGACTACTACATCGCGGCGGGTTCCGCCTCGAACACGAAGACGGCGCATCTGATTCTTGGCGGCGGGTTAAACTGGGAGCCAAAGGACGACCTGAGCTTTTTCGTCAAGGGCGACGGTTCGCTCTACAGCTTCTCGCTCGGCAGTCCGCTTACCGGCCTTGACAAGTTCCTATTCGACGTCAAGGTCGGCGTGCACTATCGGATCAATACTTCACAGAACTAATTTAGAGAGCCTTTCGCATGCCTCGATGACCTGGGCACGGTGCCCGAACGAGCTGAATCGGATAAAGGATTCGCCCGCAGGCCCGAAACCGGCGCCTGGGGTGCAGACCACGTGGCAGGTATCGAGGATAAGGTCGAATATCTCCCAGCTTTTCCGGCCGGGGAAGCGAGCCCATATATAGGGCGCGTTATCGCCGCCGAATACCTCTACCTTGGCCTTCGCGAAATTGGGCCCGGTAAGGGCTTTGCGTATGATCTTGGCGTTTTCCAGATAATAGTCGGTCAATTCGCGGGTTTCGCGGAGGCCCGTTTCGTCCAGCGACGCGAGGCCGCCCGCCTGGGCGATATTGGAGGCGCCGTTGAAGATGGTCGTCATCAAGCGGGTCCAGTCAGCCATGACGGGCGTGCCGTCCGCGAATTTCAGCTCGCGCGGGATAATCGACCACCCTAGGCGCACGCCGGTAAACCCGATCGGCTTCGAAAAAGAGCTAACCTCGATGGCGCACTCGCGTGCACCCTCGATTTCGAAGATCGAGAGGGGAAGCGCGGGGTCCCGAATGTACGCCGAATAGGCGGAATCAAAAATGACGATTGAGCCTTTCGCGCGAGCAGCCTTGACAAGCGACTCAAGCTGAGCGCGCGTCGCGACGGCGCCGGTGGGATTGTTCGGGGAGCAGAAGTACACGAGCGCGTTCGAGGGAATTACCGCGATATCGGGGAAGAATCCGTTCTCCGCGGTGCAGGGCATATAGGTAATGCCCGAGTAGCCGGTAGCGCCGGGAGCGACCGGGCCCGCGGCCCCGATCATGACCGAGCCGTCCACATAGACGGGATAGGCCGGATCCTGAACCACGACCGAAACGTCCTGGCCAAAGAGGTACTGCAGGCGACCGATGTCGCATTTCGCGCCGTCGGAGATAAAGACTTCCTCGGGGGCTACGATCCCCTTATATAAAACCGTCGCGATCTTTTCGCGAAGCGGCATGTTGCCGGTTTCGTCGCCATAGCCGGAGTATCCCTCATGGGTCCCGAGCTTCATGACTTCGTTCTTGAGGCCTTCTACGACGTGCGGCGTCAGGGGTTCGGTGGTGTTTCCGATCCCGAGGCTGATGATTTTCGCCTCCGGGTGAGCGGCGGCGTATTGTTTGCGGCGT
The DNA here is from genome assembly GCA_035352395.1 of Treponemataceae bacterium. Lineage (GTDB taxonomy): Bacteria > Spirochaetota > Spirochaetia > Treponematales > Treponemataceae > Teretinema. The sequence continues at coordinate 9,916 of DAOPXQ010000038.1, forward strand.
TTTGCGATCTCCGGGAAAAGGTATCCGGACGCGAGATTGGCGAGATTTTTGTTACGGTTCAGCATCATACACTCCAAGCGGAGTATAGCCGTTATTCCGGAAGATGGGCAACAGGTACTTCGGAGAAAAGATAGTCCGAGGCCAGGCGGTCGAACAGGGGCTTCATCGCGAGTTGCCCGCCCTCTACGGTAAAGTGGCTTCCGTCGTCGGACATCACGCGCAGTTTTTTCCCCGGCGCGATATCGACGTTGTCGGCGTAAGGCTTTCCCGCCCCCGGGATGGTGTCGCGAAGCGAGATCCTGATCACCGTATCGGGACTGTACTCCTCGGCGAGGGAGCGCTGCACCTTATCGATGTACGCGAGGCTTTCGTCGTAGGCAGGGTTCTTGACCTTGGGCATCCCGAGCCAATAAACGCGCGGGACCGACGCGAGGGTGATATCGATGAGCTCTCGGCATTTTGCCTTGTACGAGGCTTCCCACTCGGGGGTGCCTTTTTTGAGTATCCTGCCCCGCTCGTCCCAAAAACTCTGGTAGTCGTTCATCCCAAGCATCATGACGGCGGCCTCGTAGGAGCCGTCCCTAAAGGTTTCGTCAAGTTTCGCGGGCCAATTGAAATAATCGCCGCGGATAAACCCGGAGGAATGTATCGGAAGGAAATCGACGCTCATCGGGGAATCCTTGCCCGAGAGGCGCGAAAGCCCGGAGCCCAGGCTGAAAACCTGCGAGTCGCCGAACACGAAGACGTGCAGCGGGTTTTGCGTGGAAAAGATCAGGTTTGCCCCATGCGAAAGTCCGCGCTGCGGGCCGCGTTGCGGGCCGCGCTGCGGGCGTTGGACGATCGCGACATTGGTTCCAGGCGTCACCGACGCGGAATCGGGACCAGGGGCGCCGTTGAGATCCACCACGGGTGGGATCGACGCGATATCGGAAGAAGGGTTCGCGGGTAAAACTGCTTCTGCGGGTGTAGCGCTTGGCCCCTGTGCTACGGAGACGACATCGCCGACGGTCGGCTCCGTCGCGTCTGGCGCGGCAGAATCCGAGGGATGTGAGGCACTTCGTTGGCGCGTATTATAAAAGCGGGTATCCCAGGCGATGTTTCGCGAAAGCCCGCTCATGTCGAGAAACGCGTTTCGGAACGCGGGGAAACCGCCGTCAAGGCCGGTCCAGGAGGCGAACGCGGAGCCTGAGTCCGCGGCGGCGAGAACGACCGACCGCACGTACAGGTTCTCTATCCTTGAAGCCGGTACCCAGAGGGTCTGGCCGCACATGACGATAAGGCAAAGGATCGCGACCGAGAGCGTCGCGATCACCATATTGGGGCTGTATCGATCTTCCTTCTGCTTCATCACGCTACCCCCCCTATCCTAAAACTGAAAATAGATGAACGGGGCGATTCCCGACATCGACACTGCGGCGAGCGTCGCGAAGAACAGCGCTACGGCCACGCCCTTGACCGCGAGCGGGACGTACCGATACGCGAGAACGGCCTTCTGCCTGAACGAGTCCGGAACGGCGTGCATTAAGAGCCCCGAGACGACGAGGATAAGGACCAAAGGCGAAACCAGTCGAATGGGGGTCGATACGTTCCCGAGCGCGGCGAAAAAGGTCCCGATCGACGAGAGAGACGGCGAGCGAAACACGATCCAGCTAACCGTGGTAAAAAGAAAGGTCCCGGCGATTTGCGCGGCAGCCCGGGGAATCGTCGTAGCGCGCGCGTTACCGTATCCGAGCCCGCGCTCGAGAGCGAGCGCGATCCCCTGCATCGCGCCCCACACGATAAACACCACCGAGGCGCCGTGCCACAGGCCACCGAGCATCATCGTGAGCACGAGCGCGATCAAGGTATGGACTAGCCCGAAACGCGAGCCGCCCATGCTGAAGTAGAGATAGTTCCGGAGCCAGGACGAAAACGTGATGTGCCACCGCTTCCAGAATTCCGTGACGGAAAACGAGGCATAGGGACGATAGAAGTTCGCGGGCGTATTGAAACCAAGCAGGAGCGCGACGGAGATCGCCATGTCGCTATACCCGGAAAAATCGCAATAAATGACGACGGAGTAGCCGATCGCGGCGAGGAGAATCTCCAGGGTATTGAAAGACGACGGATCCTGAAACACCGGGTCGACGAGAAGCGTCGAGAGGAAATTCGCGAAGACCATTTTCTTGACGAGTCCCGAAAGGAATAGGACGGTCGCACGGTCGAACTCGATGGGGCGCGATCCGGGTTCGTGGCCCGCGTCGCAGGCTGGATGGATCTGAGGAAAGAAATCGACCGCGTGAACGATCGGGCCCGAGGCTATTTGCGGAAAGAACGACACGTACAGCATGACGTCGAGAAAAGACCTAACCGGCTGCATCTTGCAAAGGTACACGTCGAAGATGTAGCTCATCGCCTTGAAGGTGTAGAACGACACGCCGACCGGCAGGATGACGTTGAGCGCGGGAAACAGGAACCCCGTCCCCGCTCCCGTCATTGCGGACTTGGGGCCGGAAAAAAGCGCGATGAGGCCATTCGCGGACTCCGCGAAGAAATTGTAGTACTTGAAAAAACCGAGGAGGAGAAGGTTGAAAACGACCGAGAGAACCAGGTACGCCTTTCGCCAGGCGTGTTCCTTGCTCCCCCCGATCAGGAGGGCGAAGCCGTAGTTCGCGGCCGTGGAAAGCAGGAGGAGGCCGCAAAAGCGCCAATCCCACAGGGCGTAAAAAAAATAACTCGCCGCTACGAGGAAAATGCGCCTTTCAATGTTCCGGCGGAGCACATACCAGAACCCGACGAACACCGCGAAAAAGAACACGGCGAAGCTGAAGGTTGGAAACAGCATGTTCTATCAGGATTGCGCATCAAGCATCAATTCGTCAATAGGCTTTCCCGCGGGAACCATCGGAAAAACCATCTCGTCGATGTCCATTTTACAGTCGATGAGCGCGGGTTTCCGCTCGGATATGGCGGCGGCGAACGCCGCGCTGAATTCGGCCTCGTTCTCCGCGCGATAGCCCCTGATGCCGAACGCGTCGGCGAGCTTCACGAAGTCCGGGGGCCGGTCCAGGGTGGTAGCGGAAAACCGCTTGTCGTAGAAGAGCTTCTGCCACTGGCGCACCATCCCGAGCGTGCCGTTGTCCACGACGAGGATCACGATCGGAAGGTCGTAGTGCGATATGGTCGCGAGCTCGTTGAGGTTCATGCGGAAGGAACCGTCGCCGGCGACGTGAACGACATGCCGATCGGGACAGGCGATTTGCGCGCCCATGGCGGCGCCCGTGCCGTACCCCATCGTACCGAGTCCGCCGGACGTTAGGAAGGTCCTGGGCTTAGAGAATGGATAGAATTGGGCAACCCAC
>DAOPXQ010000039.1:0-13179 GCA_035352395.1 Treponemataceae bacterium
AAAGCAATGCGTTCATTGGTATATGTTAAAATCGTATATAGTCGGTGTCAATCGCGAAATAAACGCGTGTCTATTAGATAGCGCTTGTCATAAGTTGTCAAAAAATCGTAAAAGGGCGACTATAAGATCTTGATGTCGAATCCGTCCAGTAATCCGAAGACCGCGGGCACGGAAAATGAGCACTTCTCGATATGGTTGTCGCGGGGATCGATGGAGTATCCCGACGCGTCGGCGAAAGTGGCCTTTCTCAGGTCGCATTTGCTGAATACCGTGTCCGTAAAGCGAGTCCCGCGAAAAGTGGCGTCGCGAAGGAAGGCGTTCTGGAAATACGATTCCTCGATCTCGCAGTCGACGAACGACGCGCCCTTCATGCTTACGTCGCTAAAGTTGCAGAGAACCAGCTTACACTCCCTGAACGCTATGTCGAAGACGGTTTGGTCGCACTTAAAGAGGCTGAGCCCGATTATCTTGCATCGAATGAACTCAACGTCGATGAGCCTCGCCCGCTCGTTGAACACGTTGCCGACGTTGCAGTCGACGAATCTCGTCTTCTCGATTCGGCATCCCTCAAGGTGCGTCTGCGCGAAGTTGCAATGCTCAAAGACCGAGAGCGCGATGTCCTTGTCCTCAAGCCGCGCCTCGGTCAAGTCGAGATCCTTGAACTCGCAGGAATCAAACTCGTCGCTCGTGAATATATCGGTCATAACCTTCTACACAATCCCCTTAAAAAACCGCTCAAACACCTCGTCGATTCCTTCGACCGAGTTATCGACGATCCAGTCTTTTTGTATGAACTCGGACTCCAGGCACGATAATTGGTGACGCGCGAATTCGCTTTGCTCCGCCTGATTCTGGTCCCACGATCGCCCTCGCGTAACTTTCCTGTTCCAGATTACCTCGGGACGCGGTTTTAGTAATCGAATCGCGACGTCAACGCCTTGTTTTTCGAGCTCGTTTTTATAGAACAGCAGAGGCGTTGGCGGATTGCGGTACAGGATGAACTCATGGACGACGTTGTTTCCCTCTTCCAGTATCGCGAGAATATTGGCGACGGTTTTCCTCTGGATGATCGCCTCTTCCGCCTCGGTACGCATTTCGCCGATGGGGTGACCTTTTTTCATCTCGACCCAGAGTTCGTCCTCGGAAATCGCGCGCCAGTTGGGCGTTTTTGCGATCCGGAGCGCGGTCGTCGTCTTGCCGCTGCCCGCGGGTCCCGCGATAAGAATTACCTTATTACCAGTCTTCAATTGAGAATGTCCCGTTTTTCCAGCTTAGCACGCTGTCTTTATTGAATCGGTTAACCCAGCCCTCTGCCGGTTCCGGGTACGCCTTATACGCCATGAGGCCGTCGATGAATGTTCTTGCCTTGTCGATCGTCGGCGCGTTCAGGAGCTCGCGCATCTTTTCGTAAAAGTCTTTCGGCTTGTCTTCGATCCTTTGGATTTCCCTCGAATACCATTTACGGTTCGGATAAAGCACGCGATTGTCCGCGAGTATCAGCCGTCCGGAAAACAGCGCGATCTTCGCCGCGGTTTCGTGGAGCAGATACGTGTTCTTGCTGTATTCGGCTAATTGGAGGTACGCGAAGTGCATCTTGATCTGGCTGACGAAACTCTCCATGTTGTACTGCCGGCGGTTTTCCGGATACACGGGTATCTGCTTGATCAGGCCTTCGATCTCGTCGTCGGTCGAATAGAGCACTTTCGCGCTCGTGTATGACCATCGCGTAAGCTCGTTGCCGTGGGCGATGGTAAACTTTAGGTCGTCCTTGGTTACGTCGCAGAGTTCGCGCCTTTCTTTAACGACGAGATTGTAATCAACATCCGAGCCTTCGCGCGCGTCGCCTCGGGCGATCGAGCCGATAAGTATCACCGCGACGACGTTCTTGTCCTTGCGGTGCCGTTCCGTAATCTCGGCAATTTGTTTCTGTTGTTCTTCGGTCATGTTGTTTTCCTTATATAATCGTCCACGTCGAAAACACGATCCTTGAAGTAGTATTTTCTGTCGTCGTCGGTGATGTGGCGAATTACCTTACAGGGGTTACCGACGGCAATCGCGTTGTCCTCGATATCCTTCGTAACGACGCTTCCCGAACCGATCACGACGTTATTTCCGATGCGCACGCCGGGATTGATTACCGCGTTTGCGCAAATCCATACATTGTCCCCGATCGTAATCTCTATGCCGTATTGATATCTGGAATTTCGGGACTCGGGGTGTATCGGGTGACCCGCCGTCAGGAGGGATACGTTCGGGCCGAACAGTACGTTGTCGCCGATAGTCACCCTGCCGCAGTCGAGTATTGTGCAATTGACGTTGGCGTAAAAATCCTCGCCCACGGTGATGTTCGATCCAAAGTCGCAATGGAACGGTTGGTCGACGCATATCCAGTCCCCGCGGACGTTGATGAGCTTTCGTATCAGTCTGTCCCTTTTCCGCTTGTTGCGCGGGTCGCAGCGATTGTAGTCGTATAGGATCTTTTTCGCGCGGTCCAATTCGTCCAGCAAACCGTCATGCCAAATCTTAAACGGGAGTCCCGCGAGCATTCTTTCTTTTTGGTTCATTTTTGCGTTCCTTTCGATGTGTCGAGAGTTTTTTCAAAGCAAATAAAGAGTCCCTTACGGAATCGAACGATGCCGCGATCCTGGAACCCGAGAGATCGGTAAAGCGAGAGCGAAATGTGATTGAGCGTGAACGCGTCAAGCCGTTCGATTTCGATTCGCTCAAAGGTGCGCATGAAAACACAATATCACGCCGCAGTGATTATATCCATCTTGCTTTGTATCGTTCGGCCGCGCGTTTGCGCGTTTGCGCAAAATAGGGTATCCTTGTCGAATAGATTGGGGGATTGAGATGAGCCTGCGAGAATGTATCCTCGACGCGCGAGCGCGTTACCGGGAGAGTTATTCAATGCCCGTTGATTGCGAGCGCGAACTCCATGCGCGGAACGTGCGCCGACTTATGCGCATTCTGCCGATATCCCTTGCGTTCGGCATCGTGATGACCGTATATAGTTTGATGACGAGATCCCGCTCCGACGGGCGTTTCCTGATCGCGATCTCCTATTATGCGGCCTATGCGATCCTGAGCGTGATCCCCCTCGTCATTATCGTCGCGCTTGGGCGGAGGCGCGCGCGGCTCGCGACGCAGAATGCCGTGTGCTTTATCGCGCTGACGTGCGGGCAATGGCTCTGTATCTACCAGAAAGCGATCAGCGGCTACAGTACCGAGGGCTATCTCGTGTGGACGATCGCGAATATCGTGATTATCGCGCTCTTCGGTTTTAAGCCGCCCATCTTCCTTGCCTCGATGGCCCTGCAGTTCGCGACGATCGTCGCCTATGATTCGGTGAACGGCATGCATCAGTTCCTTAACCTCAGCGTACTCGTTCTCGTCACGGTCATCCTCGCGTTTACGCACTGGAAAATGACCATACGGGATTTCCGGAACGTCAAGGCGCTGCGCGCGGCCAACGAAAAATCCGACGAACTTCTCCGCAATATCCTGCCGCCCAAGGTGATCGACGAGCTGCGCGAGAAGGGTTCCTCCGATCCCGAGCTCTTCGACCAAGTGTCGATTCTGTTTACCGACCTCGTGGACTTTACCGCGGTGTCGAGTTCCCTCCCGCCCGAGTACATTATCGGCGAGCTTTCGGACCTGTTCTCCGGCTTCGATTGCATCATAGAAAAATACGGCTGCACGCGCATCAAGACGATAGGCGACGCGTACATGGCGGTTTGCGGCCTTCCCGACCCGGATCCGGATCACGCGCGCAAGATCGTTCAGGCGGGGCTTGAGTGCCTTGAGTACCTCAGGCGGCGCAACGAGCATTCGACGATAAAATGGAAGATGCGCGTCGGGGCGCACAGCGGATCGGTCGTGGCGGGAATCGTCGGCGCGAGAAAATATATCTATGACATTTTCGGCGACACGGTGAACATCGCGTCGCGCATGGAAAGCTCGTCGAACGAGATGCGCGTAAACGTTTCCGAGGAAACCTACCGGCGCACCAAGGATCACTTTTCGTACGTGCCGCGCGAGCCGCAGCGCGTAAAGGGAAAGGGCCTTATGAACATGTACTTCGCGGAATCGGCGCGAGCCGAGCCGTCCGCTTAAGCGGATGGCCCGGTTAGCGTAAACTATTGTCCGTAATAGGCGCCTGGGCCGTGCTTTCGGAGATAGTGCTTGTCGACTATATATTGCGGTAGCGACCCGGCGTTCGGGCTTAGCTCGAGGGTATATAGGGCCATGCGCGCGATCTCTTCGAGTACCGCGCCGTTATACACGGCCTTGGCGGCGCTTGATCCCCACGCGAACGGTCCATGCCCGCCGACGAGCGTCATCTGAACCTCGGCGGGATTAAGCGGCTTGGAATCACCCGCGCGGTCCGCCGTCGCGGCCAGTCCCTTCCTGAACGTCTCCACTATCAGGTTTCCCGTCTCGGTCTCGTAGTCGCGCTCCACGCTCTCCCGCGAGAGGTAGGGCGTGCAAGGCACGGGCGCCTGCGCGTGATCCGCGTGCGTGGTGCCGAAAAGCGGGATCGAGCGCAGGGCCTGAGCCCACGCGACGGCGTGCGCCGAATGGGTATGGATGATCCCCCGGATCGGCGCGCCGCCCGCGACGGCGAATTCGCGATAGAGCACGAGGTGCGTAGGGGTATCAGACGACGGCTTAAGGCTGCCCTCGACGATCTTTCCCGCAAGGTCGAGGACGACCATGCTATCGGGCGTTAGGTCCGGATACGGCACTCCCGAGGGCTTGATGGCGAAGACGCCGAGCTCCGGGTCGAAAGCCGATACGTTTCCCCACGTATACAACGCGAGGCCGCGCGCGGGAATCTCCGCGTTCGCGGCCCAGGCTTCTTCCTTTAGTTTGGAATAGCGCGAGCTCATTTCCGCCAGGCGGCCGCGTTCCACCGGAGTTCGTTCCTGAAGGAGTTAACGTTCGCGGCTTTGTCGATGACCGCGCACTCGACGCCGGACATCTCGGCCCAGTCGCGGATCATGTCGCTCGTGAGAATATTGGAGAACGCCGTATGATGGCCGCCGCCCGCGAGTATCCAGCATTCGGCGGATACGCGGAGATTGGGCTCCGGTTTCCAAAGGACGCGCGCGACGGGAAGCTTGGGGAAATCCTTCGGCGGATCGACCACGCTTAACTCGTTGACCACGCAGCGGAAGCGCGTGCCGAAGTCGACGATGGCGGCGCAGATGGCCGGTCCCGACTTGCCGTTAAAGACGAGACGCGCGGGGTCTTCCTTTCCGCCGATCCCAAGAGGATGCACCTCAAGGCGCGGTTTTTTCGCGGCGATCGTGGGGCAAACCTCGAGCATATGCGCGCCGAGGATCATTTCCTTTCCGGGCTCGAAACTGTAGGTATAGTCTTCCATGAAAGAGTTTCCGCCGCCTAAGCCCGCGGCCATGACCTTGAAGGTGCGCACCATCGCGGCGGTCTTCCAGTCGCCCTCGCCGGAGAACCCGAAGCCGTCGGCCATCAGGCGCTGGCAGGCGAGGCCCGGAAGCTGCGGGAGCCCGTGCAGGTCCTGAAAGTTAGTCGTGAACGCGTCGATGCGGTTGTCCTTGAAAAACGCGCGCATGGCGATCTCGATGCGGGCCTGCTCGCGGATAGAGGCGAGCGTGGCTGCCCTGTCCTTTCCCCAGACGATCTCGTATTCGCCCTCGTAGCGCGTGACGAGCGCGTCGATATCGGCGTCCTTAACGGCCTTGCAGTACGCGACGAGGTCGCCGATCCCGTAATAAGGAACCGACCATCCGAGCTTGATCATCGCCTCGACCTTGTCGCCGTCGGTAACCGCGACGTCGCGCATGTTGTCGCCGAAGCGGGCGATGCGAAGCGTCTTGCCGTCCGCAACCGCGCATCCGGCGCGCATCCACAGGGCAATGCGCTCGCGGGTTGCCGGGTCTCCCCAGTGACCGACGATCACCTTGCGCGGCATGTCCATGCGCGCGGTGATGAACCCGAACTCGCGGTCGCCGTGGGCCGACTGGTTAAGGTTCATGAAGTCCATGTCCATTGAGTCGTAGGGGATGTCCCGATTAAATTGCGTGTTCAGTTGCAGGAGGGGCTTGCGGTATGAAGAAAGTCCTGCGATCCACATCTTGGCGGGCGAGAAGGTATGCATCCAGGCGATGACGCCCGCGCACTTCTCGTCGGCGTTAGCGGCTTCGAGGGCGGCGCGGATACCGTCCGCCGTGAGAAGCGTCGGCTTCCACACGATGGGGCAGGGCATGACGCCGTCGGCGTTGAGGGCGTCGACGACTTTCTTCGAGTCTTCCGCTACCTGGCGGAGGGTCTCGTCGCCGTAGAGATCTTGGCTTCCCGTGAGGAACCAGTATTCGAATTTTTTCAGCGTGATCATTTCGTTTCTCCTTCTATGTATTCGCCGAGTTTCTTGTATTTTGCGTAGAGCGCGTCGTAGATCGCGGCGCGCGCGGGGTCCGGCTTATGCACGCGCTCGGTCCCTGCGGACAGCGCTTTCTGCGCGCTGAACACGTCCGGGTAGAGGCCCGCGGCGGTTGCCGCGAACACGGCGCCGCCGATGGCGCAGGACTGATCGCCCGCGGTGACGGCGATCTCTCGGTTCGTCACGTCCGCGAGGATCTGCATCCCAAGGCGGCTCTTTCTCGCGACGCCGCCGATCGCCATGATCCGCTCGATCTTGATCCCGCCCGACTCGAAGCACTCGATGATCGCGCGGGCTCCGAAAGCCGTGGACTCAAGCAGCGCGCGCATGATCGCGGGAGCGTCGGTTCCGAGGGTCAGCCCGGTGATCGCGGCCTTGAGTTCTTGGTTCGCGAACGGGGTTCTTCGGCCGTTGATCCAGTCGAGGGCAAGCGGGGCCGTTTCCACGGGCTCGATCTTGCCGGCCGCTTCCTCGAGCGCGGGAAGGATCTTTCCCTCGACCGCCGCGGCGTTCTCGCTCGCGAGCGCTCGCAGCGGCCACATGAGGAGGTTGCGGAACCAGGCGTAGTAGTCTCCGTAGGCGGACTGACCCGCCTCGTACCCGATCCATCCCGAGATGACCGAGCCGTCGACTTGGCCGCAGATACCGGGAATGAGCCGTTCGCGCTCGCCCGAGGCGGGGCGCTTACCGATGATCACGTCGCAGGTCGAGGTGCCGATGCTTTTGACGAGGGTTCCCGGGGCGGCGTCTCCGCCGACCGCTCCGATGTGCGCGTCGTACGCGCCGACGCAGACCACGGCCGACTCGGGGATTCCCGTCTTCTTCGACCATTCGGCCGAGAGCTTCCCCGCCGCCACTTCCGTGGTCCAAGTCTCGCTCCCGAGCGAGTCGCGGATGTCGGAGAGCTTGGGGTTAAGTTTGTCGAAAAACTCCCGGGGTGGATATCCGCCCCATTCGGCGTGCCACATGATTTTATGGCCGGCAGCGCAGCGGCTTCGCTTAATGGTCGCGGGGTTTTCGGTTCCGGTGATCGCCGCGGTTATCCAGTCGCAATGCTCGACGGCGGTGTACGCCGCGGCCGCGACCTTGGGATTCTTTCGTATCGTTCGGAGGAGTTTTGCCCAGAACCATTCGGACGAGTAAACCCCTCCCATGTATTTGGTAAAATCGGTGCCGCCCCAGGAGCGGCACAGCTCGTTGATCTCGGCGGCCTCGTTCACGGAGGTATGGTCCTTCCAGAGGATGAACATGGCGTCGGGATCCTCGGCGAATTCCTTTGAGAGGGCGAGCGGCTTGCCGTTTTTGTCGGCAAGAACGGGCGTCGATCCGGTCGTGTCGATCGATATCGCCCGGATAAGCGGGGCTACGGACTGTCCCGCCTCGGAAATCGCGCCGGTAATCGCCGCCTCGAGGCTCTCGGTATAATCGAGCGGATGCTGGCGGAATCGGTTTTCCCGCGGATCGCAATAGAGACCTTGTTTCCAGCGGGGATAATACACGACGCGCTGACCGGCAACCCGGCCGTCCGCGGAGTCGAGTATCACGACGCGCACGGAGTCGGATCCGAAATCGGCGCCGACGACGTAATGCTCGCCTGGTGTAATCATGTTTAAACTCTCCTTAACCTATCGAAAAACGACAGCCGACCGGTTTGCGCCGGGGCCATGGTACACCCGGCCGACTGTCATAAAAGAGGACCATTGTGGCGATTGTATGGTAGACCCGGTATCGCCGGCCGTACATGAGTTATCTTACGATGTTTCGCCGTTTATTTCATCGTGGGGCTGGCAAAGTGGACTTTTTTATTCGATATAAGGGTTTTTTTTCGGACGAGAGGCATATGTAAAAAAAAGGCCGGGATTTGTGAACCGACGGGTCAGTTCGCGTAATCCCGGCATCGTAGAAGCGGTAAGACCGTTAGTCCGTTTTGGCTTACTCGTCCGCGCAGAGCGTCTTGTAGATATACGCCTGCATGCCGATGGAGACGAACATGGTGAAAATGACGACCGCTAGATAAAGAAGCCAGCCGACGAAGGGGATCATCATGAAGACCGCGCCGAGTATGCCCGCAACGACGAACAGTACGAGCTCCGCGAGGAAGATCGCGCCCTTGTTTCCGTACGTTACCTTGTTAGAAATGGAGATTGCCTCGAGGGAAGCCTTGCCCTTATCGACGGCGAGAAGAAGCGCGAGGCTCCACGCGATACCGATAATGCAGCCGGGAATCAGGAAGAATACGCATCCGGCGAAAACGCCGACGGATACGAGCCCGTAGGTGAGGAAGAACTCGCTCATGCTCTTGCGGTATTTGGGATCGAAGATCTCCGTCATGGAGATGGCTTCGCCCCTGCTTGCCTTCGCGGGAATCCCGACGATCAAGCCGATGATGGTGCCGATGTTGAGGTAGGGGATCCAGACGGTAAGGACGAAGAGAAGAACGTTAACGAGAATCGGAACCGCGTTTTTCAGCCCGATATCCAGACCATCCTTGATGATCGTGCCCATTGCCAGTTTTTTATCCATAAGGCCTCCTTTTCCGCGCGCCGGTCGCGCGCGTAGGCCAAGTGTAGCACGGGTTTTGAGGGCGCGCGATTTATTTTTACCGATCGACGGGAACTTGGATCTCCGTCACGAACCGGGAGGGATCCCTCGGGAAGATCATGCCCGGTCCCTTTGCGTAAATCTCCCTCGTCGGGCCGCTCGTCGCGAGCTCATGGTCGCGCAACCAATCGAAGAGGGCCTTGTAGGCGCTTCCGATCCGTTCGTAGGATCCGCGATGGACGATCGACGCGAACCGTCCCCCGTCGAGCTTGCGGCAAGCGATCCCCTCGGCGGCGATTTCCGTTCGGACGGGCATCGCGGCCTCTATGTCCGCCTCCTCGGCGTACCCGCAGTCGTAATAGATCGCGAACGGCTTTCCCGCCGCGTAACGGGCGGCCTTTTTGAAGAGCTCGGAAAAACGCGAGCCGATATCGGCGTATGCCCCGCGATACCGGATAGAGCATATCCATTGGGGCTCGATCGATATCTCGCGCGCCGAGGGCCCGTTCGCCGAATCGCCATCCTTCTCGCTTTCCAGGAAAAACCTGAGGCGGTCGCGCACGTCGCGCACGCGGGAAAACTCCTTTTCCACCTCGCCGAGCCTGAGCTTGAAGAATCTCGCGAGGTCTTCGTCGTCCTTGGCGGACGCGAGGATTTCCCGCATCTCCGCCAGGGAAAAGCCGAGCTCGCGGAGCATCACGATCGCGCGGGCCCTCTTGAACGACTCGTCGCCGTAGTAGCGGTACCCGTTCACGGCGTCGACGCGCTCTGGGACGAGCAGCCCTTCCTCTTGATATATCCTGAGCGCCTTGACGCTGAGTCGGCTTGCCTGCGAGAATTCCCCGATCGTGAGCATGGTTTGTCCTTCTTAACCGTTATTGCCCTCCGCCTTCGCGATGGACTCAAGGCTAGTATAGAACGCCTTCTCGTTTTTGTAGAGCTCCTCGGCGATCGCGGCGAACCGCGCGTAAACCGCCACCCTTTGAGTCGCCTTCATGCCCTTGATGGCGGTTGCGGCGACGCGGAATTCCCCGGAGAGCTCGTGCCATGAGGCGATCGATCGGTCGATCAAGGGAATGAGCTTCGCGAGTTCCGGGTGCCGTCCCTCGCTTGTCGCGCGCGCCAAGAAACTGCGGTAGAGCGTGCGGAATGAGGCACCGCCGGTTCCATGATTTTCAATATTCCCCGCCATGTACTCGAGCACGGCCGGAAGCAGGAAGGCCTTATCGCTCCAGGACTCGAGCCCCGCGAGCGCGGCGGGATAGCGTTCCATGCCCTCGAGCCCGACGAGAACCCGATCTCCGTTCTTGCCGGCGCTCTCTGTCGCGTCTTTCGCCGTGGCTCGATAGTTCCCGACGACCGTTTTAACGGACTCGCGCGCGAGGGCATCCATGTCGATCCTGAATCCGGTCGCGGGCTTTTCCGCCCAGTAAAACTCTCCGCGCGGCGGAAACGATTTGGTCTTCGAGCTTCGTGCGCGCTTGAGGTTATCGAGCGTTACCGTCTGTAAGCCGGGGTACTCCGTGTCGCTAACGTACGCGAGGCCCTTGTCGTAATCGACGCCAAAGAGCGCGACGTAGTGGCCCCCGAACGAGGCATAGCCCGGCCCTCGCTTCCCGCGATAGCGGTAGGTCATGTATCGCATGTCGTTTCGGATCATTACCGGTACGCCGCGTCGGAGCAGTCCCTCGATCTCGGCCCACCCTAAGTCCTTTTCGTCCGGGTTTCCCCTGTGCCACTCGATTTTCGCGGCCGCGAAGAATCGCTCCTTCATGTCGTCGTTTCGGCCGCCGAGGAAGGGGAACGTCCCTTCTTGGAAGAAGAACGCGAGCGCGCCGCCCCCGCCGGTTACCATGCACTCCTCAACGTCGTAACCTTCATACCGGAGCGCGTTCATGATCGCGGAGCTTTCGCAGTGACCGCCCTGGACTACGGTGACCCCGGGCAGCATGATCGTTTCTTTTGATTTGTTCATTTTGGAACCCCCATACCTCAATTGATGAGGCCTGCCCCTGGGGCAGGGTCAAGGGGTTTCGGCGGTTTTTATCCGCACTTCGCGCAGATGCCCGTCAGATACAGGGTATGAGTGCGCACGGAGATACCGTACTGAGTCTCGTAGGCGGAGACGAGGTCGGAGATCTTGCAGGAACCGAGGTCGGTAAAGGTATGGCATTTTTCGCAATGGAACCAATGCCTATGAGCGTGGACGCCTTCGGCAGGGTCGGCGGCCGCGGTGTAATAGCGCTCCGTGCCATGATCGGCGCAGTGCAGGATAAAGGATTCGGCGAGCCCCTCGTCCTCGAGGAGGTGAAGGTTGCGGTACACGGTCGCCTGGTCCGCGCTGACGCTGAGCGATTCGTAGATTGCGGCGGCCGTCAGCGGGACTTTCGCGGCCGCGAGCGTCTCAATAATCGCCTGCCTGGCTTTCGTCTTTTTCATTTCGCGGCCCCGCCGTCGCGGACTTTCGCGCGCTTCCGCGCTATCGAGTGGATCGCGGCGCCGCACAGGAAGGCGATTCCCGCGATGACGACGGTCGTCGCCCCTGCGGGGATGTCGAGCGCCCAGCTGGTCGCGAGCCCCGTCACGGAAAAGACGGCGGAGAAGACGCAGGCGCCGACCATCATCCCAGCGAGGTTCTTCGCCCCGTAGCCTGCGGTTCCCGCCGGTAGGGTGAGCATCGCGATGACCATCACGATGCCGACGAAGGTTTGGAGCAGGACGACGCTGATCGCGGTGACGGTGAGTATCGCGAGGAAGAACGCGTTGGTGCGGATTCCGCGCACGCGCGCGAAGTCAGGGTCGAACGACGAGGCGACGATCTGCGGGTGAAACTTCCAGGCGAGGAACACGACGATCGCGTCGAGACCCGCGAGGAGATAGAGGTCCTTCGTGGAGACGAGCAGGATGTTGCCGAAGAGGAAACTCGTGGGGTCGGTATAGCCCGGGGTCTTCGCCATGAAGAGGACGCCGACGCTCATGCCGATCGCCCAGATCGCGTTGATCACGGTGTCCTCGCGCTGCTTTGCCTTGAGCGAGACGGCGCCGATGATCGCCGCGGCGAGGACCGCGAACACGAGCGCGCCCATCATTGGGGTAAGCCAGGGTACGGCGCCCGTCACGGAGAAGAAGAGCGCCATACCGATGCCGCCGAGTACGGCGTGGGAGATCGCGCCCGCGAGCCCCGCGATGCGCCTGACCGTCACGACAGAGCCGAGCACGCCGAAGAGCACGGAGGAGAGGAGTCCCGCGATGAGCGCGTTGCGGAGGAACGAGAAATTCGGGTTAAGGAGCGACGTAAAGAAATCGGTCATTTTGATCCCCCTTCCTCGCACGAGTAATCGTCGGGAAGCACTTCGTCGTGGCGGACGCGGAGGGCGTTTCCGCCGTAGTGAATCTCGCCGCCTTCGTCCGAGGGCGCCATGCGATGCCGCACGACCGCGCCGGCCCGGCCTTCGCCGTTCCGCTCGCCGACGCAGAGCACCACGTCGGTAAGCGACGAGACGAACGATGAGTCGTGGGTGACTATTAAGATGGTGGTTTTTCCCTTCAGGGTTCCGAGGGTATGGAAAAGCCGCCCCTCGCTTTCGGAGTCCATGTTCGCCGTTGGCTCGTCGAGCACGAGCAGCTCGGGCCGCGACGCGAGCGCCCTCGCGACGAGGACTCGGCGGCGTTGTCCGCCCGAGAGCGCGCCGTACGGACGGCTCGCGAGATCGCTCACCTCGCATTGCGCGAGGGCTTCCGCCACGGCTTCTTCGTCTTCGGCCTTTCGGCGGCGGGAGAGCGGCGATACGCGGCCCATGCGCACGACCTCGCGGACGGATATTGGAAACGATTGGTCGAAGCCCGCGTTTTGCGGGACGTAGCCGATGGGCGCGCCCCTGCCGTCGCGGGTACCTTCAAAAAGAGAGACCGTGCCCGACGAGGGTTTTTCGAGTCCCAGGAGAAGTTTCAGTATCGTGGTCTTGCCCGACCCGTTCGGGCCGACGAGGGCGGCGAATTCGCCCCGATGCGCGTGAAAGCTCACGTCCTCGAGGACGCGAACCGGCCCATACGCGAACGACACGCGGTCAAACCTGACCGCGACCGGCCCGCTGCGCCTTTTTTCGGCTTCCATATTCTTGGCTTTCCTTTGGGTGCCCGACGGCGCCACTAGAAGAATATACTCAAGTCCGAAGGCGCACGCAAGTCATTTGCATTTACTTTTTATCCGGGGC
>DAOPXQ010000040.1:0-13179 GCA_035352395.1 Treponemataceae bacterium
TCGCGTGCTCGGCGAGATCGATCAAAAGCCTTATGCCGTAACGCCCTCGCGTCGAGATTTTCATATCGCGAACCCCCCGGCGTCCATTGAATCGTAAGACTTTACCAAATCAGCGAGGCTCATGGAGTCCACGAAATCCGATATCTCCCGATAGAGGCGAGACCACGTATGGCGCGTGATGCACTTGGCCTCCGAGGGGCACGTCCCGGTCGAAAGGCACGCGACGGGCTCAAGGGATCCCTCCACCGCGCGAAGGATATCGCCGACGGTAATCTCTTGCATCGGACGTCCGGGCAAATAGCCGCCCTGCGCCCCGCGAATCCCGCGAATGATCCCCGACTTTTTTAAGGGGATGAATAACTGTTCGAGATAGCCGTCGGATATCCCGGTATTTTCGGAGATAGTTCGGGTGCTCGCGAATGAGCCCTCCGGAAGCAATGCCAGATAGAGTAATGCTTCAAGCGAATATTTCCCTCTGGTTGATATCCTCATTAAATCTCCTAGTTATCGCGTGGACTTAATAAAGATACCGTTATCAGATTCAATGGTCAAGTTGATCTTTTTTCATTATTTTGCAACCTTTTTATGTTTCTTGTGTCGTCGTTTACTTGACACTTTCACGGTAATTGTCTATTTGTAATTCATTAGGGAGAATTAAATATGGATAAAGCTCTTGAAGCGTCATGCGAAGCATATCAATACCCGCTCTTGATCAAAAACCTGCTTAAGGCGCCAGCCGCCTACGATCCCGAGCAGGAGATCGTCTACAAAGGCACCGTTCGCTATACATACCGACAGCTTCACGAGCGTATCGGGCGGCTCGCGACGGCGCTTCGCTCCCTCGGCATAAAAAAAGGCGACACCGTCGCCGTGATGGACTGGGACTCCAACCGATACCTGGAATGTTACTTCGCTATCCCGATGATCGGGGCCGTTCTCCATACCATAAATATCAGGCTCTCGAGCGAGCAGCTCATCTACACGATGGACCACGCGGAGGACAAGCTCGTGCTCGCGCACTCGGATTTCCTTCCCACGCTCGACGCGATAAAGAGCCGCATACATTCGGCGTGCAACTTCGTGCTTATGACGGACGATCCCGCGGCGCCGACACCGGCGAACTTCGCGTTCATCGGCGAATACGAATCGCTGCTCGCCGCGAGCGAGCCTATGGCCGAATTTCCGGACTTTGACGAAAACGAGCGCGCGACGATATTCTACACGACGGGGACGACGGGACTTCCCAAGGGGGTGTTCTTCTCGCACCGACAGCTCGTGCTCCACACGGTTAGCAACACGGCGAGCCTCGCGTCGATCTCGGGCGGCCCTAACTTCCACTCGGGCGACGCGTACATGCCGATCACCCCGATGTTCCACGTGCACGCCTGGGGTATCCCGTACATCGCGACCTTCCTTGGCGTCAAGCAGGTGTATCCCGGCAAGTACGCCCCCGGCTCGCTTAACGCGCTGATCGCCAAAGAGGGAATCACGTTTTCGCATTGCGTGCCGACGATCCTCGCGATGCTCCTTAAGGACCCGAGTTCCGCCGACGTGGACTACTCGCGCTGGAAGGTGATCATCGGCGGGGCCGCCTTACCGAAGGCCCTGTGCGCCGAGGCCATGGCTCGCGGCATCAACGTATTCGCGGGGTACGGCATGAGCGAGACCTGCCCGGTCGTCGCCATCGCGCGAATCACGGAAAGCGACCTTGAGCGCTCGTCCGAGGATCAGGTCGCGCTCCGATCGCGGACCGGCAACCCCGTCGGCCTCGCGCATATCCGCGTCATCGACAGCCATGGCAACGAGGTACCCCGCGACGACCGCACGACCGGCGAGATTACGCTCCGCACGCCCTGGCTCACGCAAAGCTACTGGAAGGACAACGCGAATTCCGAGCGCCTGTGGGCCGGCGGGTGGCTCCATACCCAGGACGTCGCGTGCGTCGACGCGCGCGGCTCGGTCCGCATCACCGACCGCCTCAAGGACGTCATCAAGGTCGGGGGAGAATGGCTCTCTTCCCTCGAGATCGAGGACATCGTCGCGAGCCATCCCGCGGTCGCGGAGAACGCGGTAGTCGGGAGCCATGACGAGAAATGGGGGGAGATCCCGCTTGCGTGCGTCGTGCGCAAAGAAGGCCACGAAAGCGTCTCCGAGCACCGCATCATGGAACACGTAAAAAGCTTCATAGACAGGGGACGCCTGGCGCGCGAGGCGATCCTCCTCCGCGTCAAGTTCGTCGACGCGATCGAAAAGACATCCGTCGGCAAGGCAAATAAGCTCGCGATGCGCGAGAAACACGCCGCGAAGGCGTAGACGCGCGGTAAAATCGCGCGCCGCGCGCTTTGACCGCATCGCCTCCCGGGAACGATACTTAATCCCGGAGGCGCAATATGAAAAAGAACGAATCCGGGATCGAGGGCTTGATCCGCGAGATGACGCTCGAGGAAAAGGCCTCGCTTCTTTCCGGCGCCGGTTTTATGAACGTGAAAGGAATTGAGCGGCTCGGCATCGAGCCGTTTACGATGACTGATGGTCCGCACGGACTCCGAAAGCAAACCGCGTCGGACGAACGGGTTCAAATGAACCAAAGCGTCCCCGCCACGGCCTTCCCCACGGGCTCGGCGCTCGGCGCCACGTGGAACCCCGAGCTGCTCGCGAAGGTCGCGAGGGCGATAGGGCTTGAGGCGCGCAAGGAGAAGGTAGCACTCCTTCTCGCCCCTGCGATCAACATTAAACGAACGCCCCTTTGCGGCAGAAACTTCGAATACTATTCGGAAGATCCCTACCTTACCGGAGCGTTAGCCGAGGCGTACGCGCGGGGCGTACAGTCGACGGGAGTCGGCGCGACGCTTAAGCATTTCGCAGCGCACAACCAGGAGTCTCACCGCTTCGTGGTCGACGTCAGGGTGGACGAGCGCGCGATGCGCGAGATCTACCTCGCGGCCTTCGAGCGCGCGATCGCGAAAGCGGCGCCCGCCGCCGTGATGGCGGCCTATAACCGCCTGAACGGCGTTTATTGCACGCAAAACGAATGGCTGCTCGGTAAAATACTCCGCGACGAATGGGGATACGAGGGCGTTGCCATATCCGACATGGTAGCGGTAGACGATCGCGTGGCGGGGCTTAAGGCTGGCCTCGACCTTGAAATGCCGGGCAGCGGCGGGTTCAACGACGCGAAAATCGTTCAGGCGGTGCGAGACGGCTCACTGGACGAGGCGCTCGTCGACCGCGCGGTATCGCGTATGCTCCACCTGTACGAAAATACCGAGAAGGTTCTCGGCGTCGAGCATAATTCGGATACAGTCGATTTCGGCGAGCATCACCGACTGGCGCTCGAGGCCGCGATAGAGGGAACCGTCCTTTTAAAAAACGACGGAGTCTTGCCGATTCCCGAGGGGAAACGAGTAGCCTTGATCGGCGAGTATGCCGTATCGCCGCGCTTTCAGGGAGGCGGCAGTTCCTGCATTTGCCCGACCAAAACGGAATGCCTCAAGGAATCGCTCGCGTCGCTGTACCCGGCGATGACGTACTGCCCCGGCTACCGCGTCGATAGCGATGCGCTTGCGCCGGAGTTGATACAGGAGGCGAAGGCGTTCGCTCGCGACGCCGACGTCGCGATTCTTTGCGTGGGTCTTACTCCCACCGGAGAAACGGAGGGATTCGACAGAAAGGATCTTTCGCTTCCGCCTGCGCACGTGGCGCTCATAGAGGCCGTTGCGGAATCCCAGAAGAACATCGTAGTAATACTCAGTAACGGCTCACCCGTTTCCATGCCCTGGCTTCCGCGCGCGAGCGCGATACTCGAGGCGTACCTGAACGGTCAGGCGGGAGGGCATGCTTTGGCGCTCGTTCTTTCGGGAAGGGAAAATCCCTCGGGAAAGCTTGCCGAGACGTTCCCGATCAAGGCAGAGGATACCCCCGGATGGGGCTTCTTCCCCGGCAACCGCGCACGATCGGAATATCGCGAGGGCATCTTCGTCGGGTACCGCCATTACGATTCCGCCAGGATGCACGTTCTTTTCACGTTCGGGCACGGTCTTTCGTACACGACGTTTGAGTATTCAGACCTTTCGCTTCCGCAGGGAATCGTGGCGGACGGAACGCAGATTATGGTCTCTTTGACAATTCGTAACGCCGGAGCGCGATTCGGTAAGGAAACCGTGCAGGTTTACGCATGCCCGCCAAGAAGTGAAGTCTATGGACCGCCGCAGGAACTAAAGGGATTCGCGAAGGTTGGGCTCGAGCCGGGAGAGTCGCGCAAGATTACGATCGAGCTGGACGGGAGGGCATTTGCCTGGTACGACGAAACGAACGCGGGGTGGAGGACCACCCCGGGCAGGGCGGAAATCCGCGTTGGATCCTCAAGCAGGGATATCAGGCTCGTCGGTACCGTCACGCTCGCGGGTTCGCCGCGGGCGAAGCGAACATGGACGCGAAACGACACGCTCGGCGACATGATCGAATCAGGCGCGAGCGAGGCCGCGATCCGTAAAATCCGTTCATTACTTGACCCCGTGTACCAATCGTTCGCGACCCCGGGCACGAGCGAGGCGCTCATGTTCGACATCATGGAACGCGAGATGCCGATTCGAACCATTGAACTGTATCACGGGCTCGACGGGGAACGAATACTGAGGGAGATTATCGACGAGCTTAACGGGGCGTAACGACTATGCGAAAACCAGAAGGTTGAGCGCGGTCGATTTAAAAAAAACCGCGCCAGCCGAGTTCAAGGATCATGCCGCCGAGCGCGGGGACTCCGAGCGCCGGGGCGAAGAATCCCTGCCCGCCAAACTCGATAAAAAAGCTCGAGCAAACGTCGTACAGTACGTCGATCCCGCCGCCACCAGCGCAGCTAAAAAGCGGCGCGACCGAAGGCGCGACGCCGCCAAGGCCTATGCCCGCGCCGCCCTCGATAAAACCATAGGTCCTGAACGGACCATTTCGCGAGTTGCCGCCGATGATCAATTTATCGGAAAGGGTAAATGCGCCATAGTCCTTCCCATCGGCGCCGAAAGAGTACCCCCTGAGCGTCAGGTGATCCCACACGAAAAAAGACCCTTTTGAATAAAGCCTAAACCCGAATTCCCCGAATCCGCCGATCTGGTTCCCGTCTTTTCCGACATGATTCTGGAGGGCTCCCCCGGAGACGCAAAAGGCTTCATCGGCGAATAGTGGTGCTACGGCAAGAGCGATAATCGCGCAAAGAACGAACTTCAAGATTTTCACATTTTTCTCCTGGCATCAGTGCCGAAGAAAAACATAGACCACTTTGGGGTAAAACGTAAGTAAGAAAAAGTATACTTTTTGCCCGTTTTGCCGGTTTTTAAGGGATTTTAGGCATTGCGAGCAGCATCAACTCGCGGTTATTCCGAACTCCGAGTTTTTTGTAGATGCTATAACAATGCTTCTTAACGGCGGAAAGCGAGATGAACAGCTCATCCGCGATCTCCGCGTAGGTACGTCCCGCGCATAGTTTTTCCGCGATCTCGCGCTCCCGCTTGGAAAGGAGAGAAAGGCTCGCATCGATATCAACGCGGACTTCTCGGCGCCTGAGAGTATTAAAAAGCAGCATTCCCGGGACCTGATACGCGATCGTCATCAGCGCGAATACGACTGAGACCGCATCGTGCTTTCCCTCCGAAAGCGCGTTTGCCGCGAACGCGATCGCGCAAAAAACGACGATGATTAGCCAGTTCAAGAGGCCAATCCGAGAAAGACCCGCGCGAATACGCAAATCGTCCTTGTCGGTAGCGACTGCCACGTTCCGAAAAAACAGCCTAAAAATGGCAAGATATAGAATCGGAGACGCCGCGAAAATCGCGTATACGGCGAACAGAGAGCCGCGTGCGACGAGGATATTTACGAGAAGAATGCTGAACGCGAAGATCCCGAGTATAGCGCGATCGATCGCCCTTGAATCCCGTCCCTGCGAGGCGGATATGAAATTCGGTATGGTGAAGAGATAACAGGCGATCACGTTGAAGAAGACGAAGATTTGCGCATGCGAGGGCTCGCGAGTCGGGAGAATGAATGACACGATGAATAAAGTGAGCAGGATCATGTTCGCCAGAAGAAGAAAGTACGAAAGAAGGGCCTTGGACCCTGTCTTTTTCCACCAGAGAAGGTAACAAAGGCAATTCACGAACACGACGCTATAAGCGATTATCCATACCAAACTCAACATTCCAGGCAAAGCTCGCCCTCCGCAATTCACGCTGTCGATACGACCCCATTCAAAGGATCGCGATGAAGCTAAGTTACTTACTCCCCGCCCTTAAGGAAAGAACCCATCGCCTTCGCGGCGATGGCGCCGTCCGACACGGCTTTCGCGACCTGATAGAAACCGCCGACGCAGTCGCCGGCGGCGAATACGCCAGGAACGTTCGTCATGAAGGACTCGTTGACGACGATATCCGAACCCGCGGTCTCGATGCCGATCTTCGCGGCGAAGTCGGTGGCGCCGGCGGTCCCGAGCGCGATGAACGCACCATCGATCGAGTGGCGCTCGCCGTCCACTGTGGCGATGGCCGAAAGGCGATCGCCACCCTCAAACGCGGAAATCGCCGCATCAATCACGTGCAACCCTTCGGGGAAGCGGCTCGACGCGATCGGTTGCCCATTGGTAAAAAGCGTTATATCGCTTGTGAACGGCAGAAGGTCCGCGAGCTCGCTCGCCGCGTAATCGCCCGCGCCGATCACAGCGACTTTTTTTCCCTTATAGAAAAACCCATCGCACGTCGCGCAGAAGCTAATCCCACTGCCGCGAAACTCCTCGAAACCGGGAACCTTGAGGGCGGTACGCCGCTTGCCCGTCGCGAGGAGCACCGTTCGGGCTTTGTATTCCCCAGTTGGGGTGTGCGCCGCGAAACCGATGCCATGGTCAAGCTCGGTCATCTCGAGCCCGGTAACTTCCTCGTCGAGAATCGCGACGCCGAACCGCTCGGCCTGGCGTACGCCAAGGGCCGCGAGTTCGGCGCCGGTTATCGGTTCCGGAAAGCCATAGTAATTTTCGATTGTCTCTGCCCGCTCCAGCGAGCCCGAATCCTTGCCTATCGCGAGCACCGAATGGCCGCCGCGCGCGAGATAGATGGCGGCGGACATTCCGGCGGGTCCCTTTCCGAGGATAACAACATCATACGTCATGACTATAATGTCGCGATTCACGCGGTGAAAGTAAAGCGACTAAGTCATTTCGCGAAGGTCGAAAGGTTAATCTCCGCGCGACTCCAGAGGATATCGCCGTCTCCGTCATTGGCTATCGCGTCCCCAAGGCCCGCGACGAAGATGCCCCGCGTAGTGACGGCCACGTCCTGATTCGCGGGCATCGCGAGGATCATATCGGCGAATTTCCCATACAGGGAACTCTTGACGGTCGAGGCGATCGCCTCGATACGGTCGTCCCCGAAGGGCGCGCCGACTATGAAGCGGAACGCGGGATCGGAAGGTAGCGGTATAGTGACGGGCTGTCCCTTTTTCACCATTCCCTCGGACTGATACCGATTGGGGAAAAGAAGCACGGTCGTGCCGTCGCTTTGATGGTCCAGGAGCATCAGATAGCAGTCTTTATCCGCGGTCACGGTGAACGACAGGGAATCGCCCGAGCGATAGGCGGAAAGCCCATCGGCCGTCTTGAGGCTCAGGCCGAATTGCGTCGGAATACGATTTTCGTGTTTCTTGAGTTCCTCGATCGACGCGATGGAGGCGTTCCACCGGTCGAGAATCTTCTTCTTCTCGGATTGCGGGTATTTAACGAGTACCCAGGCCGTCCATCTCTTTCCGACTCGCTCGGTCTTTGCGTTGACGGTCTCGAAATTGACGATCGCGAACTCGGGCGACGGGGATATTCCCGCGTCGCGCAGCGCGGCGCCTATCCCTATTCGCTCGACGAGCATTTCCTTCGCGGCGTTAACCGCGGCTTGGGTGGCGTCCTGCTCCGTCTTCGCGCCCTCCGCCTTTCCCCGCTCATACATGGCGTCCTGATCGTCGCGATGGGGATTGTCCCACCAAAAGGGCTTTTCGGCCTGGGCCGAAACGAGCGTAAGCGCGAGCGCGAGCGCCGCGCAGTATTTTTTGATCATATCGCCATCCTTAAAATCTCGCGTTGAGACCTATCATGAATTTGCCCATATAGCCCGACTCTCGGATTATATTAACGACGCCGAATTGAATGCCCTTCATGGTATCCGCGACGTTTACGACGCCGACCTGAATACCCTTAACCGAGCCGGCCGTATTGATGCAGCCGAACTGCGCGCCTGTCAAGGCATTAGCGTGGGTAAAGATACCGCCCGCCTGAATTCCGCCCATCGTGTCCGCAAAGCACAGGACGCCGGCCTGTAGACCGATTACGGAATCGGCCCTCGCGATCGGCGCGGCCTGAACGCCGCCGACAACGTAGTTTTGAGTGTATATCGCGCCTAGGGCGACGCCGTAAATCGGAACGCTCCTTGGCATAAGCTGAAGCGGCGTTACGAAACTGATTTGCACAGGAAAGAAGAAAGGGGACTTATCGCGCTCGGCGGGTTTTTTCGCGACGGGCTTTTCCTCGGCCGCTTTCTGCTCCGCGGCTTCGCGCTTAGCCTCCGAGGCCGCCTGCTTTTTCGCTATCGCGTCTTGCCTTGCCTCGATCGCTTTCTGCCTGGCTATTTCCCGCGACGAGGTCCTACCCCTCGGGGCATCGTCGTCGGAAATGAGCGCCACGGGAATCTCCAGGGCGGCGGCGTCGCCCGACCCGCGCGAGGCGATCGCCTGCTGGCGGATACCCTGATCCAGGGCATAGGAGGCGGTGGCCTCCGGCAGCCAGGAAGCGAGTTCCTGAAAGGTAACGGAACCGTCGGCTAAACCGCCCGTGCCGTCCGCCTTACCGTCGAGTCCCTCAAGCAGGAAACGGGTAAAAACGCCGTTTCTGCCATTTGCGTCCTCGTAGCTATACCAGCCGGACTTCGTCGCGTACAGGGTCAGCGCGGCGGTGGTCGCGGCCGAGCCGTCATTGATGCCGACCACCGACAGGCCTTTGGTCGTGGAAACGCTTTCGCGGCAGGCGTCTATCGCGAGCACGACCTTCCGGAGCCCGCGAGAGTTAAAGGCGTTTAAGATTGATGAAACTGGAATGCCCGTCGCGTCGAGGCGGGAGATGGACGCGTCGACGGGAAGGATCGTTGCGCCGTTAGCGTCGCTCACGCCATGGCCGCTGAAAAAGAAAAATATGGTGTCTTCCGGCTTTACGAGATCGGCGAGAAGATTTAGGCGATTCTCGATATTCGTTCTTGAGGGAAAATCCTGATTGCGGTAATCGAGATCGTCCTTCAGGACGAACACCTTGGTCCAACCGGAACGCTCGAGCCGCTTACCGACCTCGGTTACGTCGTTCCGAGGGGTCGTAAGCTTGACGATCGACGCGTCGGCGTACTCGTTCACTCCAACAAGAACCGCGTAGCGTTTCCCGGAAAACTCCGTTTCGGAGGCGAATGCGGCGGTTGCCATGAGCGCGAAACCGACGGTGAACAAAATGCCCCTTCCCCAACTGCGCGCAAACCCTAAAATCATCTATTTCTCCTGAAGGTAATTGGTTTTTCCATCATTATCATAGCACCCGACATAACCTTAATCAATGATCCCACTAGTTATCAGATACGCTATACAACACCCGAAACGAAGAGAAACGTCACCGATGATTTATGGCGTAAGTGATGCTATCCTTTCCTGCAAGAAATGCGGCAAGGAGCCAGCCAATCCTTTCGTCGGCAGGCATATGAGTCTCTTTAAGAAATAGGCGTCGCTAGCCGCACGCGCGGCGTCATTCCCACGAAGTTTGGCCTATACTTGTGGATGGGAGGAAACGTATGGATCGTATTACATCGCTTCTGTCGGGGGGACTTTCGTATTTTCTGTCCTTTAAACCCTACGTCATGCTGCCGGTCATCATCCTGATCGTGTCCCTGGCGTTCGGTATAAAATGGTCGGCCGCGGTCAAATCCGCGCTCCAGTTGGGGATCGCGTTCATCGGCATCTTCATGACGTTCGATTTCTTCGTCGCGCTTATCAAGCCGGTAACGGAGGCGCTGATCGCGCGCTCGGGCCTAAGCCTGAACGTCTTGGACGTGGGCTGGCCCCCGCTCGCGGCGATTACCTGGAGCTTTAGCCTCGCGCCGGTTTTACTCATCGGATTCCTGATCGTAAATATGCTGATGCTTTTTTTTAAGTTAACGAAGACGGTCGACATCGACATCTGGAACTTTTGGCACGTGATCTTCATCGCGTCACTCGTGTACTTCTTCACCGATAACTACCTTGTGGCGACGGGCGTTTCGCTTGTCTGCTTTGTGCTGACGCTCAAGCTCGCCGAATGGAGCGCGCCGATGATCGCCGAGTATTCTGGCATGGAGGCAATCTGCGTCCCGCACCTTTCGGCCATCACGCATTTTCCGCTTGCCCGTTTCGGCGTACGAATCCTTTCCGCGATTCCCTTTATTAAGGACGTGCGCGCCGACCCGGAGCATATCAAGGCAAAGCTCGGAATAGTCGGAGAGCCGATGATCCTTGGCTTTCTTCTCGGCGGGGGCCTTGCCCTCGGCGGCGGGTATGACATCAAGGGAACGCTCGAGCTCGCCTTCGGGTTCGCCGCGGTCATCTTCATCCTGCCGATCATGGGGGGAGTCCTCGGTTCGGCCCTACTGCCGGTCAGCGAGGGGATGAAGGCCTTTCTTGAGAAGCGGCTCCCCGGCCGTGGCACGACCTACATTGGGCTCGACGTCGCCGTTCTCTTCGGGGTTCCCGCGACCATCATGAGCGCCGTGATCATGATCCCGATTTCCATCGGTCTTGCCTTCGTGCTTCCCGGCGTGCGCTTTATCCCGCTCGGGGATCTGACTAACCTTATGGTGCCGATGTCCATCATCTGCGCCGCGACGCGCGGGAACATCGTGCACAGCGTGATTATCGGGATTCCGGTTGTGGTCGGGAACCTCTACCTCGCCACCGCCCTCGCGCCAACGCTGACGGAGATGGCCGCCCGCGCTAACTATCCCGTGGCGGGCGGGCAGGAGTTTACGAGCTTTCTCGACGGAGGACAGCTCTTCCGAGGCTGGATTGCCGAGCTATTCGCGGGCCATCCCGTGGCCATCGCGCTGATCCCGGCGGTGCTCTTCTTCGTCCTATACGCCTGGTACGACGCGCGTAAAACGGCGAAGGGTATTTAAGTAGGCCGTTATTCCCCTAACGCGACACTTCGGAGAGCGCTTCCGCGAGCGCTTCAGAGAACGTCTCCGCGAGGACGTCGTTTCTGAGAGAGGGAAGCGATCCTGCGTCGTTGTAATAGAGCCCGAACGGGACCTCGTGATACGTGTGATAATTCAGGTTAATCCCCTTCGACCTACACACGTCGATCACGTCGCGCACCCAGGTTTCGCCCCCTCGTCCGCCCTCGAACGAACGCCTGATCGCGCCGAACTCGCCAAGGTACAAAGGACGTCCCAGGCGTTTGGCGACCTCGCAAAAACGGGAGATCCTCCGCTCGATGAAATCCCTGTTCCCCGACTTGCGCGTTCCGTCCCAGTCCGAGAACTCACCCGGATAGGAACAATAGGTATCTCGCAGGGAAGGCAGCCATTCGGCTCCCTGGTGGGTAACCGGGAACGGCTCATAGAAATGGAATTCGTACATAACGTTATCGTCGTCTATGATAGGAAAATTTAAGAGACCGTTCGCGTTCTCCTCATACGAGACGTTTCCGATCGCCTTCACCTCGCATTGCATACGCTCGACGATGATTATATGGTTCGCGTCTACGGAACGGATGGCCTTAACGGTCTCGTTCGCGAACGTCTCCCATTTTTTGATCCCGCCGTGAACGCCCGGTTCGTTCAGGATGCTGTAGCCCGCTATCTGCGGTTCGCCTGAGTACCTGCGGGCGATTTCCGTCCATAGGGCAAGAAAGCGCTTCTGCAGTCTCTTATCCTTCCACAGGGCGATCGTCTCCGCGTTGGACTGGAATCCGCCCTGGGGCACGTGCATGTTAAGTATGAGGTAGATTCCCCGTTCGCGCGCCCACTCGACGTTCCGGTCGATCCACTCAAAGCCGGATTCCTTGTAAATAAAGGGTTGCGCGTCGTCCTCGAAAAGCTGATAGTTCAGGTAAAATCGAACGGAGTTAAACCCGAGCGACTTGATTCGAGCGTAGTCCTCTTGGGAGTGATGCGCCTCAGGCGGCGTCGATGGTCGCGACCAAACGTCGTTCCCGAACGCGATTCCCCGGATCCAGAACTCGTCACCGGTTCCGTCCACGATCGATGTTCCCTCCGCGCGGAGAAAGCCGGGTTTTTGATCGGCTGCCGTGCCGCCATTTTGGGAGAATACGGGCAGGGAACAAAGGAACAGGGTCGCCGACAGGGCGGCGAGGCGGATTACTCGAAACCGTGCGTTAGTCATTTCGTCATTGTAGGACCGGACGATCCCGTAGTCAACAAAACTTCGCCGCTCAAGGTAATAACCCGACGCGAATTTGACAGTTGCGTCGCTCTTTCCAATACTTTAACCATGAGGGAGAGTGCAACATGCAGATTAAGTCGATACAGGTTAAGATTTGTTTGGTCGCGGGGGCTTTTCTTGCCGTATCTGCGCTTGCCCTCGTCGGGTATGGGCTAAACAGCACGCAGAATTCGCAAAATTATGTTTCGCAAAGCGTATCCACGCTCGTCGACCAACAGGCAAAGGATTCTTTGCTCTTTCTCTCCGGCCAGCAGGCAAGCATCATCCAAAGCGCGCTTCAGGTTAACCTC
The DNA here is from genome assembly GCA_035352395.1 of Treponemataceae bacterium. Taxonomy (GTDB): domain Bacteria; phylum Spirochaetota; class Spirochaetia; order Treponematales; family Treponemataceae; genus Teretinema. The sequence goes on from DAOPXQ010000040.1 coordinate 12,780, forward strand.
GATACGGCGAGGACCCTTGCCCGATCCTTTGAGACCCTAAAATTAGAAAGCGACGGCGGGGGAGCTAAAACCGCCGATTTACGCGTCTTGATCAATAGAATGCTACTCCAAGTTCTTATGGACAACACGACCTTCCTTGGTACGTACACCGCATGGGAACCGAACGCCGTCGATCCAAACGACCGACTATACGCGGGAAGGACGGCCGACGGGTACGACGAGACGGGCCGGCTTATCGCCTACTGGAACCGCGACACAAGCGGTAACATCGCCCGGCAAGCGTTGGTCGACTACGAAAACGCCGAACCAAACCCCAATGGCGTCCGAAAGGGCGGCGGGTATTTAGGTCCGCGCGAAACGATGAAAGAGAGCGTGCTCGATCCGTTGCCCTACATCATTC
>DAOPXQ010000041.1:0-12576 GCA_035352395.1 Treponemataceae bacterium
GGCGAAACACTCTTTTTCCGAGCAGGTAGGGATGTGTAATAGAAAGCGAGCAAACCTACTCCGAGGGAGAACGGTAAAAGACCGCCTAATAGAGTGTACCCGACTCCCTCGATGCACAGAAAAAGAATGGTCAGCATCAAGCCGGTTCCCGATAGCAGATAACCGGTTAGCAGGCTGAACAAATATAGGTCAAACGGCGTTTTTACGTACACGCCGGACTCAATCTGACGGACTATCTGCCTGTGGCGCCACAGAAGATAGAAGAACACGACCACCGCCCCCATCACGATACCGACAATCGGGATTACCGCGATTATTACCTGAGCGGCGGGCACTGCGCTCGCAGCGCCGGACTCAATCATATCAACCTCCTACACAGATACCGACATTTAAATCGGGAACCGGTTGCATTTTATTGGGTTGCGACGGCGGACTCCGTGGCCGTCATTCGATTACCATATATTCCTCGAAGTAGATTCCCTGGAGCTTACCGAGGACCAGATTTGCGTTAACGAGATCAAGCAATTCCTTTTTAACGCCATCCTCGCCAAGGCGCGTGATTTCCCTCAAGGTGTGCGCCCTAAACCATCCCGTGATCGCGGCTCTGTTCGCCCGGTTCTTGCTGACCAGTTCCTCGGATAGGGGAACGTCGTCGGCGGGATACGGAAGGAACGGCGAAACGACGATCGTCACGGGCTTCGAGTCGGCGGTGGCCGCGCGAAGCACGCCGATATCGGCGAAGATGGCGGTTTTGCCCGACGCGTCGCGCGCGGCGATTTCTTTTGGCGCGGGATTCCGCTTTCCCCCGACGAACAGGCTCCGTTCCTCGGGCCTTCGGTTAGCGCCGGGCCTCGCGCGGCCGGACGCAAGGCCCCAAACGGTCCCGACGGCGATGAACAGCGCGAGAGCAGACGCCACGATGATAAGGCAAAGCGATAGAAAGGATTTAGTCATGCGCAAGGAACTCCTCCAGGGCGACCGCGAGCTTGCCCGAGGTTCGCGCCCGCAGCTCAATCGCGTCGTCGAGGTAGCGAACCTCAAGGACGGAGCCTTCGCGATGCGCGAACGCGACGAGATCGCTCCGCGACGGCGGAAGAAGGTATCGCCTCTCGTCGCCCGAAAGTAGGATATCGATCCTCTTAACGAACTCCTCGAAACCTTCCTTGGTTTGCGCGCTGATCGGGACCGCGTCCGAATACTCCGAAACGAGACGAGCCCGCGTAAAATCGTCGACCAAGTCCATTTTATTGAGGACGAGCATCACGGGCCTATCGCCCGCGCCGACTTCGCCAAGGACCTCGCGGGTCGTGTTCAGCTGCATCGCGATCTCGGGATCGGAGGCGTCGAGCACTAGGAGAATCGCGTCGGCGAAAGCGGCTTCCTCGAGCGTCGCGTGAAAGGCGTCGATGAGGCCATGGGGCAGGTTGCGTATAAAACCGACCGTATCGGTAAGGAGAATCGGACGGCCCGTCGGGAGGTTAAATCGCCGGGTAGTAGGGTCAAGGGTCGCGAATAGCTTGTCCTCAGACAGGACGCCGGCGCCGGTCAAGGCGTTTAAAAGGCTCGACTTGCCGACGTTGGTATACCCGACGATCGCGCAGGACGGTACGGGAACGCGCTCTCGCCGCTTACGCTGCGTCGCCCGATCCCGCCTTACGACGACGAGATCCTTCTTGATAAGCGATATTCGGTCGAGAACCGTGCGACGATCGAGTTCCAGCTGGGTCTCGCCCGAACCCTTCGTTCCGTAACGGCCGCCTCTCTGGCGGGAAAGGGCGGTATACGTATGCGCGAGGCGAGGCAGGGAATACTCGAGCCGCGCGAGCTCGACTTGGAGCACGGCCTCGCGAGTGCGCGCCCGCCCCGCGAATATCCTGATTATGAGTTCCTGGCGGTCCAGGCAGGTAATCCCGGACAGTTCGTCCCAGTTTCGCTGCTGCGTGGGGGATATCTCGAAATCAAACACGATTTGCTCGGCTTCCAGTTCCTTCGCCAGGGCGGCGATCTCCGCGGCCTTTCCCGTACCCATGCCGAACTTCGGGGCGGGCTCGAATCGCCGCAGCACGACGGTACCGGCGACGGTCAAACCGGCGGTTTCCGCGAGGCTCGAGAGTTCGCGGACGCAATCCGCGTCCGTCATGGCCTTATCGTCGGTTTTACCGACAAGCAGGGCGAGTATCGGCTTGTTGCTTTCGCCTTCAAGGTCTATCATTGGCTACAATATAACATAGTTTGACGGAAGATTTCTCATGCTTTGTCGCGATTACACCGATATTGTATTGAACCTCTCTCTCGAAAAAGTCCGGAGGATTTGTGCGAACTGCACCAAAGGTTGCGCTTAGTTTATTACTCTCATTACTCCTCTTTGCGGGCCTCGCCGTGGCGGCGTATGCCGGGCTTTTTAATATCCTCGAGACGCGTTTCTATCAACCTGCGGTCATCGCGTCCATGGACAAGCAGCTCGCGTCCGTTTCCGTCGCCATGGAGGAATTCCATGCCGAAAACAAGCTTAAATTCGGTAAATTCGTGGAAGCCGACGCGGTCAAGCGAAGCCTCCTGCCGAACCAAAGCGCGCAGGATATCTTTGACCGGACGAATCTCGCCGGTTCGCTAATGGCGGAAATGCCGGGACTCGCGGGCATCAGGATAATCGACGCGAGCGAGCTCGCGGCGAATCCGGCCGAGGACAAGGGCACCCGGCGCATTCATTTCAGCACCTTCAAGTCGGACATCCTCAAGAAGGAAGACTTTCTCGTCTCGTACCTTAACTACGGCAGGGACGATTCCGTCCTTCCCTTCGCCCAGATTTCGATCGACGATACGGGATCGCCCAAGATGGTCACGGATCCCGAAAGGGATTTCTTCGTGTATTGCTTTCCGTTCCACGACGCGTACGGCGCCTGGCGCGGAACGGCCGCGTTTTACGTCTCGGGAAGCGCGGCGGTAAACGCTCTCGTCGCCAAGGGTCTCGCGAGAATCAGCGATGAGCTCGCGCTCGTGAGCGGCGATAACGGCGCGATCACGGGAGTGGTCGGCGGCATGCCCGTTCCCGGACGGGGCATACTCTCCGAAGCCGTCGTCGAGCGATGGGCAAGGAAGGATTTTACCGTCAATCGCCTGGTAACCGCGGGCGACTCGGGATGGGTTCTCGTATCTCGCCAAGCCGGCGAGTGGGGCTTCGTCGGGCAGATCTCGAAGGAAAGTCTCTTCGCCTTTCCCCAATCGATCAGATTCCTTTTTCTGGCGATCAGTTTCTTCACCATATTCCTCGTCGTCTTCCTGCTGTTTAACCTGAAACCGGACGGACTCGTTCTTGTCCGCCATAAGATTAAGCGCTTCCAGTTCCAGCTCCTCAGCGAGCTCGTCGAAAACACCGACGAGCTTAAATGGGAAGAGATTCGAAAGAGCATTGAGTACAGGCGGCACGACGTAAACGCCGCGCTCACGAAGAGCTTCGGACGCCGGCTAAACAAAAAGTACGGCAAGGAAATCGGCGAACTCCTCGATAAAAGCTGGGACGAAATCCTCGCGGCCGTCGGAGGCCGAGGCGAAAAGCAATCCATCACCAACGCGGACGAAATCAAGCTCATGCTTGAGCGCGTGCTGCAAAACAACGCGATATCGCTGAACTTGACGGGAGTGCCCGTTCAGGGATCTCAAGCCCCGAAAGCCCCGGCACGAACAAAGCCCACCGCCGCCAAACCGCCGCAGGCGGACAACGTGGAAGAGCTCGAAGAAGTCGAACCCGTGGAAGATCTCGAGGAAATTGAATCGCTCGAGGAAGTCGAGGAAGCCGAACCCGCGGAAGAAATCGAGGAAGTCGAGTCGCTCGAGGAAGTCGAGGAAGTCGAGGAAGCCGAACCCGCGGAAGAAATCGAGGAAGTCGAAGAAGTCGAGGAAGCGGAACCGGCGAGATTGATCAGCCAACCGGAAGAGATCGAGGAACCCGCGCTTATCGTCACGGCACAGCCAACGACCACGCTGTTTACGGAGATCCCGTTTGACGTAGTGGAAGAGGAAGCGACCGAGGCGGAGTTCGTGGACGCCGATTGGGAACCCGAGGAACTCGGCGCCCCGACGGAGATGGAACTTTCGGATTTCATCGACGAACCGAAACCCGACCAGGTTTTGGTTTATAATTTCGACGAACAACCGTCGCTTGACAGCACGCGGCGCACGGCCGCGAAGCAGGAAGTGATCCTATCGGATTCCTTCAGCGTCATGGGACTGGATTTCTCCTCGCTGGACGGCGGTCACGAACAATCGGCAATCAAAGGAAACGAAGAAGAGGACGAGGCAACAGAAGTGGATTACATCGATACTTTCCTGCTTGAGCGAATCGAGCCCATGAAGAACAAAACCGATTTTGGCCCAGTGTATGAATTCCTCGAAGTGCTCGGCGACACGGAGCCCGAGGAACTTTTGGATGCCGGCCCCGAGAGCGCGGAACAGAAAGACTCGATCGTTTCGCGGGATGGGCTTTACCTGGTCGCGCCCTCGGTACCGCAGGGCAAGATCGACAAGGACTTCAAGAATCTCGTCGACTCGATAATCCTTTAAACGCGCGCGGCCAATACCGTCCGCGCGATCTCCGCGAACCCATCCCCAAACGGCCGCGATGAAACCCACGCGGGCGCATGGCTCATGAGGCCTAACCACTTCGCGACGTTGGCGACCGCGCATGAGTTGGGGAAGTGCTCGAACATTACCTCGTCATTCGGCGCGTCCCCGACGTACAGGACGGAATCCCTGTCGCGCGAATCGTCATACCCATCAATGGCGGAAAGCAGCTCGATCGCGGACGACTTCTTGTCGAACGGGCCAACCCAGCAATTAACGTGAATCGAACTCGGCTTTGCCGAACAGCCCTCTTCCGCGAAAATATCGACGATCGTCGAGACTTCCTCCGCCGAGAGCGGAGGGCGCACGGATTCGGCATAGTCGATGGCATAATCATACAGTCGTAGGTTATTATCCGGAGCGGGCAACGCGCGCGGAACGGCTTGAAAGGATCGCCTCGCGGCCCGCGCGAACGAGGCGGCCGTATTCCGAACGGCCCCGGGAAACGCGATCTCGCGAACCGCCCCACCCTCCCCTCGCGCGTACGAGATGGCGCCGTTCTCGGCTATCGCGGCGAAGAGCGGCCATTCCTGCATGTGCACCTGAGCCCACCCGGCGGATCGGCCGGTTACCGCGACGACCTTTAGGCCGGCGGACGCGAGATCGCAGAGGGCCGAGTACGCCGAGGGTATAAGCTTACCGTCCCTCGTCATCGTATCGTCAATGTCCGTAAGGACCCAGCGAATCGCGCGGGCCGAGACGGCGGGCATTTCGGAAATAGGCCTCACGGCGTCAGCCCTTCGCGCCGTCGCCGGCACGATGCTGACGGTTATGACCGCGCTTATGCTCGTCGGCGAGCGCGGCGATGATCGCCTCGTCGGCGGGCGCGAAAAGAAAGTCGCACATCTCGGAAACGGGTACCCACCGAATGTCGTCGTGATCATGGAGGCGAATATGGCCGTCGAGCAGGATGGCCCTGACGGCGATGAGGCGAACGACCTTTCCGCCGCCGTAATCGTGAACCGTCTCGGCGATAACGTCGCCGGTTTCTATGCGAACGTCCATTTCCTCATGGAGCTCGCGAGCGGCGCACTCACCCGGGGTCTCGCCGGGCTCGATCTTTCCGCCGGGAAATTCCCAGTATCCGCCGAGAGTGATCTCGGGCTTCCTGCGCGCTATCAGGATGTGTCCCTCGCGATTTTCGATAACGGCCGCTGCGACGTCAATCATGCGTATGAGTATATCCCGCCCCGGGCAGGATTGTCAAAAAAACGCAAAATTACTACGATAGGGGGCATGAAACACATCGCGAAAATAGCGGTAAGAAGCTACGAGCTCGATTCCTACAACCACGTCAATAACGCGGTCTACCTTCAATACCTTGAGTACGCGCGAATGGAATACCTCCGCGCGATCGGATTCGACTACGACGCGCTCTTCGAGGCGGGCTTCTATCTATACGTGACGCACGTGGACATTCACTATCGGTCGTCCGCGCGGCTTTTCGACGAGCTGTCGGTCGAGGTCATGCCGATCAAGATCGGGAAACTGTCGGGTACGTTCAAGCAGACGATACGGAACCAACGCGGCGAGACCTGCGCGGAGGCGGACGTCTCTTGGGGATGCGTGGATACGTCGGGAAGGCCTTCGAAGATCCCGGACAAATTCCTTGTCCCGGGCCTCGATCCAGCGACGAACTAAGCCTTTAATCCTTAAATCCGAGGGCGGTCGCGGCGTCGAGAGGCTCGATGCCGACGCTCTCGGCGAAAGCGCGCGCCTTCAGCGCCGACGCGACGACGTCCACGGGGCGATGCGCGTCCGAACAGCACACGATGCGCGCGCCCGCTTCGGAGGCCATTTCCCAAAACTCGCGGACGGGATACGGGGATCGCATTCCATGATCCCCGAGAACGCGCGTCTTCTGCAGGCCAAGCCCGTTAATCTCCATCGGAATATCCACCGCTACCGCGGCGTCTATGATATCGCGGCACGCCGCGCGAACGTCGGCGTCCATGCGCGTATACCCGCCAAGTAAAATATCCGGATGCGCGAACAGGTCATACAGGCCGCTCCTGATCCCCCCGAGGGTCAGGTCGACGTAGCGCCGCAAGAGCGCGGGCTTCGCGTATTCGGGGATATACCAAAAATCCCCGTTGTCGTTAACCCAATGCGAGCCATACACCAGATACTCGGCGCCGCACTCGCCCCTCAAGAAATCGCGGTACCAGGACTCGTACGCCGGATACCACTCGCACTCGAAACCCCAACGCACGGGCAGGGACGCGGACTCGGCCGCGACGCGCCTCGCGCCTTCGACGAGCGAAACGTACAGGGGAATCTCCGCGACGGTCATGCGGCTCCCGGGCCAAACGGAGTCGTCGGGATAGGGCGCGTGATCGGAAAAGCCAAGGAAAGAACAGCCATCGGCGACGGCTCGGCGGACGTAATCCACGGGATCGCCGTTCGCGTGCTTGCAAAGCCGCGTATGCGTATGAAAGGAGCTAATATTCACGCGACCACTATAACCTTCGGGGCGGAGTTTGCAAAGCGGCGCGGAAAGCATCATCCTTTACAATGTAAGGAGGCCCGCAATGAACGACGATATTTGCTGTCCGCGATTTGACCCAAAACCTTGGGAAGGAGTTATCCACAATTGGGATAACAAACCCTTTCTGACCGCGTCCGCCCCGCAGATCTTCCATATGCCGATTCCAGGCATCTACGGAAAAAAAGTCGCCGGCCTATGGGAAGACGCGAAGCGGCTCGAGATCGCGCCGGAGGCGAATGATTTTCTGATGCTCTCCCTGGACCCGTCGCCATGGAAGACAATCTTGATGCTCTCGGTTACCGGGACGAAGCAAGGCGCATCGATAGACACCTTAAGCGGCAAGTTCATCAGCAAGACGTACGACGGCCCATACTCCGAAGTGCCGAAATACCTCGCGGATTTCGAGGAGTTCGCGCACGAGAACCATTTGCACATCGGGGACGTTTATTTTTACTATACGACCTGTCCCAAATGCGCGAAGAAGTACGGGCATAACTACATCGTGCTCTTCGGTAAAATCACTTGACACTCAGGCGCCTTTCTGGTTTCATACACTCATCTCTTATCAAGAGTGGCGGAGGGACTGGCCCGACGAAGCCCGGCAACCGATTTTAACGGTGCCAATTCCAGAAGATGAGAGAGGTGATGAAACCATTCAGAAGCCTCCCCCGTCGGGAGGCTTTTTTTTGTTCCCCGCTCGACATGATTAACGTAGAATAAGGAGAGCGCATGATACGGCTTTCGAACCTGACGCGCCGATACGGCGACCTCGTCGCGGTAAACTCGGTCAGCCTTGAGATACCGTCCGACGCGATATACGGCATCATCGGAAAAAGCGGCGCGGGAAAGTCCACTCTCGTTCGCCTCATCAGCCTGCTCGAGCGCGCGGACTCGGGCGAGATCCGCTACGGGGACCGACGCGTGGACGACCTCTCGCCCGAGGGGCTCATCGCGCAGCGCCGCCAGATCGGCATGATCTTCCAAAACTTCAACCTCTTCAGCTCGCGCACCGCCGCGGGAAACGTCGCGTACCCGCTCGAGATCTCGGGCGTGCCGCGCCGCGAGATCGGGCCGCGCGTCGCTGAGCTGCTCAGCCTCGTCGGTCTCGGGGACAGAGGCGACGCGCCGGTCAGCACGCTCTCCGGCGGTCAAAAACAGCGCGTCGCGATCGCGCGCGCCCTCGCCGTCCGGCCGAAAATTCTCTTTTGCGACGAGGCGACGAGCGCGCTCGACCCTCAGACGACAAGATCGATACTCGAGCTCCTCAAGCGCCTGCAGCGCGAGATGAGCCTTAGCGTGGTGATGATCACGCACCAAATGGAAGTCGTTCGCGACGCGTGCGACTTCGTCGCGGTCCTCGACGAGGGACGCGTCGTGGAGACCGGCAAGGTAGCGGACGTATTCGCCTCCCCGCAGGCGGCGATCACGCGCGAGTTCCTCAGCAACCTCGCCCCGATGGAAGACGCGGCGCGTCTCGGTTCGGCGCATTCCGGGCAAGCAGCCCATGCGGATCTCGTGCGCTGGTCGAGCGAGGGCGGCGAGTTCACCCTCAGGTTCCGAGGAGACCTAACCGGGGAGCCGGTGCTCAGCAGGCTATCGCGGAAATTCGACGTTGAGTTTAACGTTCGCGCGGGCGGCGTGCAGGACGTCGGAGGGACGCCCGTCGGCTCGCTCGTCGTGGACTTTACCGGCGAGGGAGCAGAGGTCAGAAAGGCACTGGACTATCTCGCCTCGCAGGGCGTAATCGTGGAGGAGAATTGACATGAACGCGTTCATACAGCTCGTCGGGACGGCGACCCTCCAAACGCTCGCGATGGTGGCGCTTTCGGCAATATTCTCGCTCGCCCTCGGTTTCCCGCTCGGGATATTCCTATGCGTCACGGACCCCTCGGGAATCTCGCCGAAGCCGGTGCTTAACCAGGTTCTCAGCCGCGTCGTCAACGTGCTCCGCTCGTTTCCGTTCATCATACTGATGATCCTGCTCTTCCCGCTCTCGCGCATCATCGTCGGGACGAGCATCGGCACGGTCGCGACCATCGTGCCATTGTCGATAGCCGCGGCGCCGTTCGTCGCGCGCATCATCGAGTCCTCGCTGAGGGAAGTGAATCCCGGGGTCATCCAGGCGGCGCGAGCCATGGGTAGCCTCGACCGGCAGATCATCTTCCGCGTCATGATACCGGAAGCGCTGCCGTCGCTCGTCTCGGGAGTCACGCTGACCGTGATCAACCTGATCGGCTACTCGGCGATGGCCGGCGCGATCGGCGGCGGCGGCCTCGGAGACCTCGCGATCCGCTACGGCTACCAACGCTTCCGCACGGACATCATGATCGCGGCGGTCGTGATCATCCTGATTCTTGTCGAGCTTATACAGTTCGCGGGAACGCGGATCTCGAACCGCCTCATCGCCAAGCGTTAGTAACGCCGCGCTGACAAGCGCCGCGCTAACAAGCGCCGCGAAAAAGCGCGGCGCGATTCACGCCGCTAAACAAACATGCTCGCAAGGGATGCCGATCACGGCGCCCTCGTAAATAGGAGAGAAAAATGAAAAAGGCAATCAAGATCGCGGCACTGGCCGCAATCGCCGCGGCCGCGCTCATCGGCTGCAAGAAGAAGGAAAACCTCGTGCTCACCGTCGGCGCCACGCCCGAGCCGCACGCGGCGATCCTCAACCTCATCGCGCCCGACCTCGCGAAGGAAGGGATCACCCTCAAGGTCGTCGAGTTCACCGACTACGTCACCCCGAACGACGCCGTCGAGTCCGGACAGATCGACGCGAACTTCTTCCAGCACGTTCCCTACATGAACACCTTCAACAAGGAAAAGGGATATCACCTCGTCAGCGTCGTCGGCACGCACGTTGAGCCGCTCGCGCTGTACTCGCAGAAGTTCAAGGCGCTCGCGGATCTCCCCGAGGGAGCGACGATCGCCATCCCGAACGACCCGACCAACGAGGGCCGCGCGCTCCTGTTGCTGCAGTCCGCGAAGCTCATCGCGCTTGACCCCGCCGCCGGGCTCGAGGCGACCCCGCAGAACGTGACCGAGAACGCGAAGAACTTCAAGTTCAAGGAGATCGAGGCCGCCTCGCTCCCGCGCGTGCTCGCCGACGTCGACGGCGCCGTCATCAACGGAAACTACGCGCTTCCCGCGGGACTCAACGCCAAGAAAGACGGTCTGCTCGTCGAGGGCGCCGATTCCCCCTACGTCAACATCGTAACCGTCAAAGCTGGTAACGAAAAAGACGCGCGCATCCAGGCCCTCGTCAAGGCTATCACGAGCCAGAAGGTCAAGGACTATATCCAGACTAAATACCCGAACGGCGACGTCATCGCCACGTTCTAACTAGCCCCTCAGGCGTATGAGTCGGGAAAGGACTTTCGGTACTCGGTCGGCGAAGCGCTGTATCGGAACCGAAACCGCCTGGCGAAATACGCCTCGTTCGGGAAACCCGTTCTGTCCGCGATCTCGAACACGGCAAGCTCCGTGTTTCGGAGCATCGACGCGGCGATATCCATTCTGATCTTGCCGAGGCAGGACATCACCGTCTCGCCGTATTCCTTCTTGAACGCCGCGTTCAGGTCAGTCCGGTTCGTCGCGAAACGCGCGGCGATACCATCCAGGGTGAGCGGCTCCCCGCAGGAAACCCGCAAATACTCGTATACCTTGCCCATCGGGCCGTCGCCCTCCGTCGTGGGCACGGGCTCATTACCGTTGTCCGAGTATCGGTCGCGCTCGACCATGATCAGCGTCTCGAGCATGAAAGACCTCGCCATGCAGGGCCAGAACTCGCCCTGCTCCACGTTAAGGTGCAAATCCATGTTCTTGAAAAGCGCCGAAAGCCTTCGCGCGAGGGTATAGGAAATGGGCCTTAGCTCAAACCCCGACGGCGGCAATTCGCGATAGGGCTTAAAGAAAAAAAACTCGGGCGCGTCGGGCAGCTCCGAGGGATCGTCGCCCACGGGTATCGAGGTGTTAAGGGATTCGGGCTTAAAGACGAGCCCCCAAGATTCGCCTCCCTCATGCCGCAGGTCCGCTATGGAATGCCCCGGACGAAGGAACAGCAGCGACGCGCCGGTACCCGTTACCGCCTCTCCGGAATTCGTCCGGGCATGGAGAATGCCGCCCTCCGTAAAAACGAGGGTAAAGAAGGGTTCGTCGCCGCGCGCCCAAGAGAGCGTCGGCCGAACGGCCATCGGAAGAGTAAACCCGTACGTTGGCGTTATCTCGCGCGTAAGATATTCCATGAATTACCCTTATTTTATCACAATCCCCTGTACCGCGAAACGGCAATCCGGGGTATAATGTAAACGACTTTTTTTACATTACGCATTTTACCACGAAGGGATACTTGCATGAAAAAACATCAACGCCGTACGCGATACGTCATCCTTGGAATGCTGGCGAATAACGGGCCCCTATCCGGTTATGGAATCAAAAAAATCACGGAGACGCAATGCGGTTTTTTTTGGGCCGAGAGCTACGGTCAAATCTACCCCGAACTCGAGAAACTAGCCTCGGAGGGATTGATATCCCAAATTAACGCGGAAAGCGACGCACGGGAAAAACTATATGACATTCAGCCCTCCGGAAGGGAGGAACTCGTCAAATGGCTGTCGGTTTTGCCCGAGACGGAAACGCATCGGGTCGAAATCGCGCTAAAATTCTATTTTGGTTCGCATGGCGACCCAAAGCGCATCGAGCAGCTCGTCGTTGACTATCACAAGATCATGAACGAGCGCTACGCCAAGGTTAAACAGGTCGACGATACGCTGAAGGCGATCCCGGACGATAATTACACGCTATTCTGGCAGAGAAAGAACGTTGAATTGGGGCTTGCGGTCATGAGCGCATGGGTAAACTGGTGCGAGGGACTTGAGCGCGATTTCGCGAGCGAGAGCTACGTCGCTTCCCAAGAGACGCGCCAACCGTCACTCGTCCTTAAGGAATAGCTGCATAAGCATGACGAACGAGTAGATCTGCCGATAAACCTCGACGATCCACTCCTTGATCGGGCGATCCGAGTTCATCTCGAGCTCTTTCCAGTTCGAGATGAGCGCGTGCGGGGTCTTCTCGAAATCCTCAAGGATATTCTTAAGCGTGCGCGCGATCACGATGAAATGCTGGGTTCCGGACGAAAGATACTTAAACGCCTGATCGTTGACGTCCTTCAGGTTGGTGCGCAGTTGCTTGATTACCTCGCGGTCGCGCTCGGAGCGCGAAAGCATGCCTCGCAGCTTCGAACCGACCTCCGCGTCCTCGGCGAGACTATCGTCAAAGGCCGTGATCGCGTCTGAAAGCTCCAAAAGCTCGTGAAAGCTCCCCGAATAGCCCGTTGACATCGTCGGAATCGTCCACTTGCCGCGAACGAGAAAAAGGTCGGTTATCGCCCGGATATCGCGCTTGAAGTAATCGATCAGGAACGCCTTCATATAGTTCAGTTCCTCGACGTAAATATACCCGCCGAGCATCTT
>DAOPXQ010000042.1:0-12416 GCA_035352395.1 Treponemataceae bacterium
GTAGTGATTTGTTACACAACTGTTAAAGAGAATAACCAAGACAATCGCCTCGCAGATTCTTTTCATTTTTCACCTATTTGTACAGTCAGATTAAATTTACTGAATCGTACTTTCATTTTTATTATATCAGATAGTTGTAGCACATCCCGTAACACTTACTGCAACATTTTCCGCAAATCCATGATACTGATTAATGGCAACCGAGTCATTTATTTATAAGAACTTCATTCGCGTTAGCATGCCCCCCCACCCCTACTCCAACGGAACCCTCACTAACAAATGATACGCAGGCGTCGCGGTTATGAATTTGCCGTTCTCCCACCATTCTTTATGTCCATCAACAAAATAAACGGCATAATCATTATCTGAATGAATTTTACCGTCGCGAAACTTAATGCAGCTTTCGATAAATCCGTCTGGATTCGTCGGGTCGGAGAAGTTGACAACGCGCTCGCCCTGATACAGTACCCCGAGAGAGTCTTTCGTCACTCGATCCTGATATTCCGGCAATCTGGTTTCAGTTTTCATGATCACTCCTTTTTTTTCGTCCGAGGCTCGCGATCAGTATATCGCAGTTTCCAGGAAACGGAGCAATTCATGAAAACTCTGCTTTTTCAGAGCATTCGGATTATATCAAAAGTATACAGATCAGAAGATCTGGATTTTGGCACATATGTGTGCTCCGGTCAGTAATCCGGTCGTTGTACCTGTTACCACGGATTGAGCCGTCCCGTAATTCCCGGAGAAATATAAGTTAATGAGGATACGGTCAGGGGCAAAGAAACACGGTTTTCACCAGAGGTGAAAGAAAGGTCGATTGGCTTTCACTGACCGAACGAGGGGGGTGGCTCCAAAAGTTTTTGCCTATGAACTGCCCCCCTCAAAATAAAAAAAGCGATCTACCGAATGGGTAAATCGCCTTTTTTAATGGGCCAACCTGGACTTGAACCAGGGACCGACGGATTATGAGTCCGCAGCTCTAACCAACTGAGCTATAGGCCCAACTGCATTTCGGATGTAAAGCAAGATGAATAACGGTGGAAATGCCCGGTAAATATAGCAGAATCGGGACAGGCGGGTCAAGGCGTGGTATATTCGGGAAATGGTCAAGATTCCACGGGACGAGGTGATTCCGGAGGCGCCCTACAGACGGCGGGACAGGGGCGATTTTGGGTTCGAGGCGATCGATCTCGCTCGGTTGTTCAAAAGGCAGGGCGGCATCGGACATCGGCTCGACCGCCTTCACAGGATCGGCTTTCACTCGTTTATTTACGTCGAGAGCGGCAAGGGCAGGCACGCGATAGATTTTCGCGAGTACGAGTTCGGGCCGGGATCGGCAATCCTTACGGCCCAGGGGCAAACGCACGCGTTCGACGAGAACGCAGGAATGGGCGGCGTTCAGCTTGCGTTCACGCGGGAGTTTCTCCTTCGAAACGGGATCGACAGGGTCGCGTTCGCGACGTATGGCCTTCTTGAATGCGGGATATTACAACCCGTCGCGTCGGCGGAGGAAACGGAACGCGAGGGCATCGGTGCGATCGTGGGCGAACTGGTCCGTGAGCACGCGCGACCCGACCGCGCGTCGCGCGAGGATATAGTCGCGTCCCTACTTCGCCTTCTCATCGTAAAGACCGCAAGGGTCCTGTCGCCTGTGAGGATACCCGCCCAGGCCGAACATGACGACGCATCCGATTCGGCCGACTCAACCAAAGCCCGCGGACTACCGATTTTTCTCGCGTTTCGCGAGGCACTTTCCGATGAATTCGGCTGCTTGGCCGACGATCGCGCTCGGGCAAAATCGCGCGACGCGGCCCGATTCGCGGAGACAATCGGGGTCTCCTATCGCGCGCTCAACGAGGCGTGCAAGGCAGTCGCGCAAAAAACCGCTAAGCGTTTTCTCGACGACTGGATCGTGCTCGAGGCAAAGAGACGGCTCGCCGATCGCGAACTCAGCGTGAAGGAAATATCCGCGGGGCTCGGGTTCGACGAACCGACGAACCTCGTCAAGTTTTTCCGCGAGCGGACGGGGATGACCCCTACGGCCTTCCGAGATTCGCTCGGATAAACGCCCGCGCGGATTTACCATCCTTTCGCAGAGATTTACCTTTTCGTCAAATCGACTCAGGACTATCCTTGTTCTCAAGGAGATTCGACATGGAAGTGACGATCAACGGCGCGACGACGACGCTCGAAACCTTTGGTGAGGGTATACCGATCGTGAGCCTGCACGGATGGGGGTGCGACCGCGCCATGATGAAGGGATGCCTCGAGCCGGCGTTTTCCGGGATCGACGGATTCAGGCGGGCGTATTTCGACTTGCCCGGGATGGGAACGTCGAAGGTCGGCGACAAGATCGGGTCAAGCGACGACATGCTCGATTTCGCGCTCGGGGTGATCGACCGAATCAGCCCGTCAGGAGGGCGTTTCGCGCTCGTTGGAAAGTCTTACGGCGGGTATCTCGCCAAGGCAATCGCCGCTCGCGTTCCCGAGAGGTTCCTCGGGCTCTTGCTCGTGTGTCCCGCCATCGTCATGGACGACGATAAAAAGCGGGTGCCAAAAAGGGAAACGCGGATACGTCAGGATGGTATCGAGCGAATCGTCCCCAAAGAGGACCTTGCAGATTTCGAGCTTTTCCAAACGGTGCAGACGGCGGAAACCTGGGCGCGATACCGCGACTTCGTGCTTCCCGGGGCGCGCCGCGCGAATCAAGAATTCCTTTCGGGCGTACTTGGCCCGAACAAGTATCTCTCGAATGATCCCGACCGCGCGGGATTCGCCGGGGCCTCCATCTCGCCCGACGATACCTTCCCGTTTCCGACCTTAATGCTGACGGGCAAGCGGGACTGGTGCGTCGGGTACGAGGACGCATATGCCATTCTCCGCCGCTACCCGCGCTCAACCTACGCGGCGATCGATAACGCGGGTCATAATCTGGAATTCGAGTACCCCGAGCTCTTTACGGCGCATGTCCGCGGATGGCTTGCCGACGTCGCGCGATACGCGGGCGCGTAAACGCTAACGGCCTTTCGATATCTCGAGCTCTGAGTTCACGATATCGAGGAGGCATTCGAGAATCACCCGGCCAAGGCCGTCGCCGATACGCTCGACCGCGTATGGGCAAGCGGGGTTTCGATCAACCAAGGCGTCGAGGGCGACGCGGAACCGGTCTGCGCGTGCGTCGCGGCCCTCGGCGTAGAGCGAGGCGGAAACGGTTCGAACCGTTATCGCGACGGCGGATATCTCGCCTACCGCGGCAAGCGCTGCGGCAAGCGCGGTATCGCCTCGACCGCAGGCCTGAACGCCATCCGCCGCGGCCCTTCCGATGACCGCGCGGACAGCGTACCCGCCGTCGCTCCGCGTTTCATGTGCCGAAAGGCATCGAAGGGGACGATCGGCAACGAAAGACTCGTCCGCGAGAAGCGAGAGTAACTCCGTGGCGCCGATGAGGTGAGCATCGGATTCCCCCGCCTTAATGCGCCCCAGCGTGGAAGACACGACGGATTCGGGCGGCTTACGTCCGGTACACGTCTCGATGGCATGGGCGAGTCCGGCGCTTCCGGAATGGCGGCTCAGGACGATCCGTTCGCCGGGGGCGATCGCGCCTCGCTCGGACAGTTTCGCCGCGACGGGATTGTAGAGCGCGGGGTCCATCAGTAACCCGCTTTGATGGATTCCCGAGCAATGGTTTCTGCATGACTTCCCAATGGCGGGGCGCCCGCGCGAGAAATCAACGGAACGCATCGCCGACAGGGCGCGGGAAAGTCCATCCAAACGGGAGAGCGGCGAGTCGCGCGCGCCGGCGGCTTCGTCGGCGACGGTTTCATTGGCGACGGTTTCGCCGCCGGCGTACAGCAGGTTCGCGACGATCTCCTCGAAGCACGCGTTACCTGCGCGCTCGCCGATTCCCGCTATCGTCGTCTCCGCCTGCGTCGCGCCGGCGCGTATCGCGGCAAGGGTATTCGCCGTGGCAAGCCCGAGGTCGTCGTGACAATGAACGCTGAGGGTCGCGCGTCGGTCGCCGAACTCCGGGACGCTCGCGACGAGGAACCTTATCAGGGCGGCGAAGCCATCGGGGTTCGCGACGCCGACGGTATCCGCGACGTTGACGTGCGTCGCGCCGGCCGCGACGGCGGCGGCGCAGTAATCGGCGAGAAAGGATTTGTCCGCCCGGGTCGCGTCCTCGGCGCCGAGCTCGACTAGTCCCGCGAAGCCCGAGGCGAAGCGAACGCACTCCTCCGCGAGGCGAATGATCTCGTCCGGCCCCTTGCCGAGCTTTCCGCGCATGTGCCGCTCGCTGACCGGAAGGGACAGATGGATCACGCGCGAGGCGCGAGGCAGGAATCGAGGAAACACGCGCGAGGTTTTCTCGATGTCCTCGAGTCGGCAGCGCGTCATTACCGCGATGCGCGCGCGAAGCCCCGCGGACGCGACGAGCCTGCATGCCTCGAAGTCCACGGGAGACGACGTCGGGAAACCGGCCTCGATCGCGTCGACGCCGATCTCGTCGAGAAGGAGGGCCAACTCCAGTTTTTCGCGGGGGCTAAACGCGAAGCCCGGGGATTGGTCGCCGTCGCGCAGGGTTGTGTCGAGAATCGAGAGCGCGCCGCTAAAACCGGGAAACGTCACGCCCCAGTTCCTTACCCGCAAGCTCGGACACAAGGGTCGTGGCCTCGATAAAGCGCGGCACGTCCTCCGCTTTTGGGGCCGTAACCTGAATATCGTCGACGGAGCAGATCCGTTGAAGCGAGTCCATGTACCTGAGGGTCGCCTCCAGATCGGGACGGATCGTCAGAAAATCGCGCGCTTCCTCGAGCAGGTCCGTCATGGTGTGATTGCGCGGCAATTGTCCGCGATGCAGAAAGATCGCCATAAAATACTTCTCGATACTCATCGCCGCGATATTCTGGATTATCGCGGGGGTGAATACTTCCGGTCGCCTAACGCTTCTTTGCGCGGTCTTGTGATACCTCATTCCTTCCTCAAGGAAGGATTCCCAACCACCAAGCTCGCTTTTCATGATAGGAAGATACTGGTAATTTCACACAAATGTCAATATTTATGCAATATAAACGCTTTTTATGCATATTCTTGCATTTTTTACCGTTGACGCGGAGATCCGAAGTTACTATGATCCAATCAACACAGACAAGAGACTGGGCATAGGCGCCGTGATTTTTTTATCACGAGCGCCTTTTTTTATTTCCGGGAGGACAGGAATATGAGACGTTTACTGATTACCTTACTGACGGTGGCTATCGGATTTCAGTCATGGGGAGCGCCGAAGACAGAGATTATCGTCGCGGCCGGTGCGAGCCTGAAGGACGCGCTGGACGAGGCAGGCTCTCTCTACGAGTCGATTAACGCGGACGTTAAAATAATCGCGACGTACGGATCGTCGGGGTCGATGCAAAAACAGATCAGGCAGGGGGCGCCGATCGATATCTTAATCCCGGCGGCCACGAAGCAGATGAACGAGCTACAGGACGAGGGACTCCTCGTATCCGGCACGAGGGTGACGCTGCTGAAGAACAAGGTCGTGCTCGTCGTCCCGAAGGATAACGAGAGCATCAAGGGTTTCAGGGATCTGGGCGCCGCGCGAATCCGGCAAATCGCGATCGGGGAACCCTCGAGCGTTCCGGCGGGACAGTACGCAGAGCAGATTTTCAAGACGCTCGGAATTCTCGACGAGGTCAAGGCGAAGGCCGTGTACGCAAAGGACGTGCGGCAGGTTCTTGCCTACGTTGAGGAAGGCGAGGTCGACGCGGGCGTCGTATACGCGACCGACGCGGCGATCGCGAAGAAGGCCCGCATAGCGGCGTACGCGCCCGAGGGATCCCATGCGCCGGTGGAATATCCGGCCGCGGTCGTCGCGACGGGAAAGAGCGCCGAGAAGGCGCGTGAATTCCTCGAATGGCTCGCGGGACCGAAGGCTACGGAGATCTTCGAGCGCTATGGGTTCACGGTGCGCTGACATGGATTGGTCCCCGCTTGCCATATCGCTGAAAACCTCGCTCGTCGCGACGGCGTTCGCGCTCGCGCTCGGCGTCCTCGCGGCATGGGGGATTCAGCCCCTAAGCGGCCGACTGAGGGCGGCGCTCGACGTGCTGTTCACGCTGCCGATGGTCCTGCCGCCCACGGTCCTGGGATTCGCGCTCCTTCTTCTGCTCGGCAGGAACGGGCCGATCGGGAAGGCATTCCTAGCGCTCGGTTTCAGGATCGTTTTCTCGTGGGCGGCGACCGTCATCGCGGCGGCGGTCGTCGCGTTCCCGCTCGTATACCGCACACTGCGCGCGTCGATCGAGCAGATCGACCCCTCGATCCCCAACGCGGCGCGCACGCTCGGCCTAAGCGAGTCCGGGATTTTCTGGCGCGTGGCGCTTCCGATGTCGGTTCCGGGCTTAATCGCGGGATCGGTGCTCGCCTTCGCGCGGGCCCTCGGGGAATTCGGCGCGACGCTCATGGTGGCGGGCAACATCCCCGGACGGACTGCGACGATACCGATCGCGATCTACTTCGCCTCCGAGGGCGGCGACGATCGACGGGCGCTCGCGTGGGTACTGATCGTCATGGCGATATCGTTCGTCGTCATATTCGCGATGAACCTCGCCGACGGAAGGAGCCGACGATGAGCATTGAACTGGACTTCTCGAAAAAACTAAAGGGCTTCGTCCTGAGGGCCAAGCTTAGCGCGGGCGACGAAAGGATCGGAATTCTCGGGGCGTCCGGCAGCGGAAAGAGCATGACATTGAAATGCGTCGCCGGCGTAGAGACTCCCGACGAGGGAACCATCGTCATCGACGGCGTAACCGTATTCGACTCCGCGCGAAGGATCGACGTTCGCCCGCAGCGGCGCAAGGCGGGATTTCTCTTTCAGAACTACGCTCTCTTTCCCACGATGACGGTCGCCGAGAACATCGGGATCGCCGCGCGAGGTAAAGGCGGGCGCGAGCGAGAGTCCCTTGTCCGCGACGCGATTCGCAGGATGGGACTTGAAGGCCTTGAGCGCTCGATGCCCTCCAGGCTCAGCGGGGGGCAACAGCAGCGAACGGCGCTCGCCCGCATCCTCGCGTCGGAGCCGGCGATCCTGATGCTCGACGAACCCCTTTCCGCGCTTGACTCCCACCTGCGCTCCAGCGTTGAGCGCGAACTCGCCGATTTTATGGGTAGGTTCGCCGGGACCACGCTCTTCGTCTCGCACGACCGCGACGAGCTGTATCGCGCCTGCGACAGGATCGCGGTGCTCGACGGCGGGGAATTGATCGGGGCCAGGGACAAGAGGGAATTATTCGCGAATCCCCTCACGGTAACGGCGGCCCGGCTCTCGGGCTGCAAGAACCTCGCCCGCGCCGTCAGGGTCGGGGATAAAAGGATATACGTGCCCGACTGGAATCTCGCGCTCGAGACCGCGTCGGAGGTCGAGCGCGAGGTCGCCTGGGTCGGCGTCCACGGTCACCACATCCGAGGCGCGGTACGGGGAGAGAAGGTTAATTGCTTTGAGTTCAACGTCGACCGCAGGGACTCCGCGCCATTCTCGGTTTCGGAATACATTACCGCGACACGCGAAGCCCCCGGGATAACGCGTCCGCTGTGCAGGGACTACCCCATCGGGGTCGACGAACCCGAAGTCAACGAACGCGTCTATTGCCTTCCCCCGGAGAAACTATTGCTACTTAGGGAGTGACTTAGGCGATCACGTACTCGGCGGCCGGCACGCCGCTCTCGATCGAATCGATTACCGCGTCGATCGCCTCCTCGCTGTCGATCTTGCCATACCACCAATTCTCGGGATACACGACCATCGCCGGCCCCCGGTCGCAAACCTTTAGGCAGCCGGTCGTGGATACGACGACGTCCCCTAGCCCGCGATCGGAAAGCTCGCTCTCCAAATACTGCAGAAGCTGACCCGCCCCTTTCTTGTGGCACATACCCTGCGGCTCGCCCGTCATCCGGAACGAGGCGCATACGAAAACGTGATGCGATGGTTTCTTCATCTCTTATCCCCTTCTCTCTTTTATCGTAGTTGCGCCGCTACGCGCAGCCCATACCCGTTCCGCCGCACGCGATCCCGGCGCCGCACGAACCCGCCGTTCCGGAAAGGATTCGCGGGATCTCGTCTCCGGAAAAAAGCGGCTTAAGCCCGTCCATGATCATTCCCTCCATGGCAAGCGCGCGTATCCCGCGATCGGAGAGGACTCGAACCGGCGCCGGGCCGCACCCTGCCGCGATCACCGCAAAACAGTCCCCGAGCGAGTCCGCGAGGGCGTTCCACCGCTCGTCCCCGCCGCCGGGCGCGGGCGTTGGCCTCCGAGCGATAAGCTTAACCTCGCCCGCCTCCATGCCGAAGATCCAAAGTCCCGTCGCCTCGCCGAGATGCTGGTTAACGAGAATCCCCTCGCGAGTCGCGACGGCCACGCGGATCCTTTCCCCGGAAGGTCCGGTCCCCGACGACTCGCGCAATAGCCGAGCGACCTCGGGCGAGTTCTCCGTTCCGACCAAGCCCGCTGCGTCGGCCCTGCAGCGGGCGCAGTGCGACATCTGACGAATGCTTCTACCGGCCTCGAGCCGAAGCGCGACCATCGTCGCGTGATCGGGCGTGGGCGTGCCCGCGAACGCGGTATCCTCCACGTGCATAAGAGGAATGCAGTTCTGCACGTCGGCGCCGAGCGCCGCGGCGTAACGCGCGACCTCGGCCGCGTGCTCTTCGTTCACGCCGGGAATCACGACGGTATTAATCTTCACGGTTATCCCCGCGCGCTTTAGCGCGCGTATCGACTCGACCTGCCGCCCCAAAAGCACGCGCGCGCCTTCGACGCCCCGATAGGTATGGGGTCCATGGCGAACCCACGCGTATATCCTCGCGCCTATCTCGGGATCGACCGCGTTGAGCGTGATCGTGACGTGCGACACGCCGACCTTCGCGACGCGATCGACGTACTCGGGAAGCCCAAGCCCATTCGTCGCGAGGCAAAGGATCATGTCCGGGTATTTCGCGCGCGTCAGCTCCATGGTGCGGAGGGTTTCCTCGGGATTCGCGAAAGGGTCGCCGGGACCCGCGATCCCGACGACGGCGACGTTACCGATCGTCCCCATCACCTTGTCGAGGTAATCGACCGCTCGATCCGGCGCCAGTATGGCGCTGCAAACCCCGGGGCGCGACTCGTTCACGCAGTCGTACTTCCGGTTGCAGAAGTTGCACTGCACGTTGCATTTCGGCGCGACCGGCAAGTGTATGCGGGCCGTCTTATGGCGCGCCTCGGCGCTAAAGCATGGGTGATTCTCGAAATCCATTCGGTGCCTCCTCTCGTCAGATGTATGTCCAGCCGTTCTTGGCCGCCTGTTGCCTTTCGCCCATCAAGGCGTTGCATACCGAGTCGAACAGCGCGACCGTGCCGCGATACCCGACGTGTAAGATCCGCTGCCCGCCCATGCGGTCGTGTACGGGAAACCCGCATCGAACGAGGGGGATCCCGAGATTCCGCGCGAGGTAATACCCTTTGCTGTTACCGATCACCAGGTCCGGTTTCGCGTCGCGCGCGCGCTCGAGTATCGTCGCGAAGTCCGCCTCGTCTATCGCCTCGACGCGCCCGCGCGCCTCGCTCGCCGCCGCGTTAACCCGCGAGGAGAACGCGGCGCTCTTTGACCCCGTCCCGACGATAACCGGCGTAATCCCGACTTCGGAAAGAAATCCGCAAATCGCGACGGCGAAGTCTTCCTCGCCATAGACGACGGCCTTTTTGCCAGAGCAGTATTTATGTCCGTCGATGTAAGCGTCCACGAGCCGCCCCCTCGCCTTTGCCCAACGCTCGGGCGTCGCGCGCCCGGTCGCTTCCTCCAGGGCCGCGAAGAACGCGTCCGTCGCGACGATCCCGATCGGAAGGTCAAGCGGCACGTTTCGCACGCCGCGGTTCCGTTCCAGCCACGCGCCGGCGCTTCGTTCGACCGACGCCGACTTTCCCAAATACAGCGTCGCGCGCGACGTTCCCATCGCGGCGATATCGGCGATCCGCGTTCCTCCCTCCGGTAGTTTCTGGTACGTTTCCCAGGAACCGCCGTCCAGCGTTTCCGAGTAATCGGGCAGCAGCGTGTACGGGACGCCGAACGAGTCCATGATGTCGCGAAACTCGCGCAAGTCCTCGGCTGAGACGAATCCGGGAATGAGGTTAACCCGAGCGGGAAGTTCGCTACGCGATTCACCGCGCGGGTCACCACACTGGTCGTCTCGCCCCCCTGCCGCGAGCTTTCGCACCGCGGAAAGAATCGCCTCATGATACCCGTCCATGTG
This sequence comes from Treponemataceae bacterium, assembly GCA_035352395.1. Lineage (GTDB taxonomy): Bacteria > Spirochaetota > Spirochaetia > Treponematales > Treponemataceae > Teretinema. Next base: position 10,283 of record DAOPXQ010000042.1, read on the forward strand.
AGTCCCCCGATAACTTGGCGTCGGCGCGTGAAAGAGAACGGGGCCGTCCCTTCCCGCCCGCTCGGCCTCGATCGACTTCAAGTACGACGCGACGTCGTCCCCAATCGTTTCCGTAAGGCATGTCGTGGCGATCCCGATCGCGCGCGGGCCGTATTGCCGAGCGACGTTCGCTATCGCGGTGACGAGGTTCTCCTTGCCGCCGAATATCGCCGACGACTCGGTGAAGTTCGACGACGCGATGTCGATCGGCTCGCGAAAATGGCTTATACCGTAGCGCCTTATGTACGTCGCGCAGCCCTGCGACCCGTGAATGAGCGGGATACAGCCCTCGATGCCGCGATACGCGATGCACGCGCCGAGCGGCGCGCAGAGCTTGCAGGCGTTTCTCGTCGATGAAAAGCTTTTCGAGATAGGCTCGGCGGCCGTGGCGACGGGGATCAATTCGTCCATCATTCGTTACCTCCCGTTTCGCCGGATAGGGCGGCACTCCGCGCCGCGATTCTCGCGGGCGAGAATTTCCAAACGGGGCTCATAACCGACGCGTGGACCTCGCGCGCGAAGTTCAGCATGCCCTCGAACCCCGCGAGGGCTTCCTTTCTCTCGTGGTTATGGTCGCAGAACGCGATTCCCATCTTGTACGCGATCGGCCGTTCCTTCACGCCGCCTATCAAGAGGTCGGCGCCCTTTTCCATGATGAACCGCGAAAGCTCGAGCGGGTTCGTGTCGTCGCAGATCACCGTTCCCTCGTCGGTTATCTGCTTCAGGTACTCGTAGTCTTCCGGGGTCCCGGTCTGCGACCCGACGACCACCGTGCGCATCCCGATATGGCGGAGCGCCTTCACGAGAGAGAACGACTTGAACGAGCCGCCCACGTAGATCGCAGCCTTCTTGCCGTCAAGGTCGAGCTTGAGCGCCTCAAGCTCGGGCAGGAGCGCGCTTACCTCGTCGAACACGAGATCGCGCGTGCGTTCTATCGTCGCCGCGTCGCCGAAATGCTCGGCGACGTCGTACAGCGCCTTCGACATATCCTCAATCCCGAAATACGACACGCGCTTGAACGGGATGCCGTACGCGTCCTTCATCATCTTAGCGAGAAAGGTCATCGAGCCTGAGCACTGCACCACGTTAAGCGCCGCGCGGTGGGACTTCGCGATCTCCCCGACCCGACCGTCGCCCGTGATGCACGACACGACCTCGATTCCCATGCGGCGATAATACTCCTTGATGATCCAGGTCTCGCCCGCGAGGTTAAAATCGCCCAATATGTTTATGCTGAGGCGCGACACCGGCGTCTCATCGTCCTTTCCGGTCAGTTTAAATACCGCCTCGCACGCGGCCCGATACCCGTCCTTCTTGGTTCCCTTAAAACCCTCGGAGTTCACCGGGAGCACGGGAATTCCCGTCTCGCGGGCGACGCGCGCGCACACGGCCCCAACGTCGTCGCCGATCAACCCGACGATGCACGTCGAGTACACGAAGGCGGCCTTCGGCGCGTAATGTGCGATCAGCTCAGTCAGCGCCGCGTATAGTTTTTTCTCGCCGCCGTAGATAACCTCGTTCTCTCCGAGGTCGGTGGAAAAGCTCATCCGATGAAGCTCCGGGCCGCTCGACATGGACCCTCGTATGTCCCACGTATACGCCGCGCAGCCGATTGGCCCGTGAATTAGGTGAAGGGCGTCCGCTATCGGGTAGAGCACGACCCTGGAGCCGCAAAACACGCAGGCGCGTTGGCTCACCGATCCCGCGGCGCTTTTCTTCTCGCATTCAATCTCGTATCCGTCCTTACCTTTCTCGAAAACCTGTCGCGTCCGTTCCTCGAGTATCTCGACCATTGCGATATCGCTCCTGTACCCGCGATAAGAAAATCGGCGTCGATCGGAGGTACGTAACCGACGCCGACGAAATGCGCATTACATTACGAGCTCGAACTTCTCTTCCTTCGCGTCCCGGTCCTGCCTATCCATGACCGCGTCCAGGACCTTCTCCAGAAGCCTTAAGCCCCCTCGGTATCCCGTCACGGGGAAATACGAGTGACCGACGCGATCGTAGATCGGGAAGCCGATCCGGATGAGCGGGATGTCCTCGTCGCGGCAGATGTACTTGCAGTACGTGTTGCCGAACACGAGGTCGGGCC
>DAOPXQ010000043.1:0-12322 GCA_035352395.1 Treponemataceae bacterium
AGATGCCGTAGCGCACCATCGAGAACACGTAGAGGGGCAGCGTCGTCGAGCCGGGCCCGGAAACGAAGAACGTGATGACGAAGTCCTCGAGCGACATCGTGACCGACATGAGAAAGGCCGACATTATGCCAGGCAGTATCGCGGGCACGATCACCTTGAAGAGCGTCTGCCTCTCCGTCGCGCCGAGGTCGTGCGCGGCCTCGATGATGGAGAAGTCGAATTCGTCAAGGCGCGCGAGCACCATCAGGAACACGAACGGCAGACAGAAGGTCGCGTGCGCGATGAAGATCGTGAGCATGCCGAGCGGGACGTTGATCGCGGAAAAGAAGATCAGCATCGAGATGCCGATGATGACCTCGGGGAGGATCATCGGGAGGAAGCTGATGGTCTGGATGTACGTGCGCCCGCGGAATTTGTACCAGTTGACGCCGATCGCGGCGAGCGTGCCGAGAACCGTGGCGACGAGCGCGGACGAGAACGCTATGACGAAGCTATTCCCAAAAGAGGTCCAGAGTTTCTCGGACCCGAAGAAAAGCTTGTGGTACCAATTAAGCGAGAATCCGGACCAGGCCATTCCCTTCGCGGCGTTGAACGAGTAGAGAACCGTCACGACGAGCGGTAGGAAGAGGAACAGGATGCTGAGCGTCATCACGGTGTGCGAGAGCGACAGCCGACTCTTGTTCTGCAGCGCGCGACGCGCGTGGCGCGCCGGTTCGGACGTCGGTTTTTTCTTGGAGAGACGCGAGACGAAATACCCATAGGGGTTGTGTGGTTTTGGAAAGTTCATGCCGCGGTGTCCTGCTTTACCGGCGCCGCCTTGTTGCGGGCCGCTTCCCTCGCGCTGGTTCCCATCATCCAGAGCACGCCGATGGTGCTGACTACCGTGATGACCATGGAGAACGCCGACGCCAACGGCCAGTTTCTGGCCTTGGTAACCTGGTCGACGATGACGTTGCCGAGCATGTAGGAATCCTTTCCGCCGACGAGCAGCGGCACGGTATAGGCGCCGAAGATCGGGATGAACGTGAAGATGATCGCCGTCACTATCCCCGAGCGGACGTTGGGCAAAAGCACGCGCGTCATCGACTGGCTTTTCGTCGCGCCGAGGTCGCGCGCGGCCTCGAGGAGCGAGAAGTCGAACTTGTCCATCGCGGTGAAGATCGGGAGGATCGCGTAGGGGAGGTACATGTACACGAGTACCATGATAACCGCGCCCTGATTATAGAGCAGCGGGAGCCCCGCCTTGAGTATCCCGAGCTTGAGGAGCGTCGAGTTAATGAATCCCTCGTTGCCGAGGATCGCGATCCACGCGTTGATGCGGATCAGCGAGTTGGTCCAGAACGGGATGATTACCAGAAACAGGAGCAGCGTTTGATGCTTGCTTCGCGCCATCGCGTACCCGCACGGCAGCGATATCAATATCGTGAGCACCGTCGCGACGAGGGTTACCCACAGGGTCCTGACGAAGAGCTTGGCGTAGCTCGAGTTGAGCATCTGCGCGTACGCGTCGAGGGTAAATTGCCACTCGACCCCGCCGTGCACCCCTTTCTTCATGAAGCTGTAGGCGACGATGATCAGGAGCGGGAGCAGGAAGAACAGCGAGAACCAAAAACCCATCGGGAAGCTATATGCCGGCCCGTAATTGCGCCCGGCGAGTTTCTTCCAGCCGATCATTGGTTGATAACCTCTACGATGTATCCGTCATTCGCGCTCCAGGATACGTAGACCGTGTCCTTCCACGCTATGTCGGGCCCGTCCTCGAGGTAATTCTGATGCTGCTTGAAAACCTTGAGCTCCGTGCCGTTGTCGAGCTTGACGTAGAACTTCGACTGGAAGCCGGAATAGATCGGCTCCTCGACGACGCCCTTGAAGACGTTGATTTCCTTGTTGGTGGACTGGGGCTCTTCGAGGGTAATTCGCACCTTTTCCGGCCGAACGGTAAAGCTGACCTGCTGTCCGCTCTGCGTCTGGTCGTAGTCGGTTACCTTGATCTGCTTGCCGAGTTCGGGGACGTCGAGCGTCACCATGAACTCGTCGTTCGTCGAAGGGGCGCATTCGATGACGCGCGAGTCGAAGAGATTCGTCTCGCCGATGAACTTCGCGACGAACTCCGTCGCGGGGCTTTCGTAAATCTCGAACGGGGTACCGATCTGAAGCACCTTGCCCTGATTCATCACGGCGATGTGGTCGGAGACCGAAAGGGCCTCGCTCTGGTCGTGGGTCACGTAAATGAAGGTGATGCCGATCTGGTCGTGGATGGCGTCGAGCTCGACGAGGAGGTTTTGCCTCAGCTTGGCGTCGAGCGCGGAAAGCGGCTCGTCGAGCAGGAGCACGCTCGGCTCGTTGATGAGCGCGCGCGCGATCGCGACGCGCTGTTTCTGGCCGCCGGAAAGCTGATTGGGCTTTTTGCCGACGTGCGCGTCGAGCTGCACGAGGTGGAGGTACTCCATTACCTTTCTCTTGATCGTGGCGTTATCGACCTTTCGTATCCGCAGGGGAAACGCGACGTTCTCGAACACCGAAAGGTGGGGGAAAAGGGCGTAGTTCTGGAATACCGTGTTCGACTGGCGCAGGTTCGGGTCGATCCCGATGATATTCTTGCCGTCGAAGGTGACGATTCCGTCGTCGGGCATCTCGAAGCCGGCGATGATCCGGAGCAGCGTGGTTTTGCCGCACCCGGACGGCCCAAGCAGCGAGAAGAACTCGCCCTTATTTATCTTGATGTTAGCGTCATCAAGCGCGTGGAAGCTTCCGAAAGACTTCGACACGTGTTCTATGGAAACGTCGCATCCTTTCAATGTGTTTCTTTGCCCTCCGGCAGGCTAATGATAGTTTTTTTTGTGGCAAACCTGACTTTGTTGAATTTGACCGTTCGTGTCAAGGGTTTACTCTCTGGAAGCGTCAGTTCTTTTTCAGGATCGCGCGCGCCGCGGCCTCGATGACCGAAAGCTCGCGGGAGGGAAGGCTGTTCGCCCTGCCTGCCTCGGCGTAAATGGCCTCGCGGACGAGGATGTCCTTGCTCGGGGTCTGGAGCGCGACCGTCGCGACCTCCTGGAGCTCCCAAACGGCGCGGAGCGCCCATTCGTCGTGCGCGCGCGGGACTGGGGCGTTCCGGAAGAATTCGTGAACCTCGGGCGGGACCGACTGAAGGCGCCCTCCCGCGAGCGGGTCCGTGGAGACGATCGCGATCTCGTCCTCGGCCGCGCGCGCGATCGCCGCGTCGAGTCCGTCCGAAAGGTAATTAAGGGGGATCGCGCAGAAATCCCAGCCGGGATGCGCCTCGATCGCGGCCATGACCGCGGCCGGGTCGCAGGTTTCGCCGCCCTCTGGCGCGAGCTCGGTCGGGGCTGAGAAGCCGTACCCCGCGATCAGGAGCGAGGCCTTTGCCCTCGCCGCGGCGTGCGCGATCTCTCCGGTCGCCGTGAGCGCGACGAGGTCGTCCGCGCCCGCGCCCGATTTCTCCAGAAACTCTGAGAGCCCGGCCCCGTCCCGTGCAAGGCATTTGACGACGAACGAGAACTGGTATCCCGGCGCGGCCTTTCGCGCGGTTTCCTTGATGAACGCCGCGCGCGCGGGATCGCTCCCGGCGTATATGAGGTTAATCCCGAGGTCCGCGGCGCTCGCGAGGAGCTCCGCCAAGAGCGCGGGGTCATCGACGCCCGCGAGAGACGGGGTCAATATGGAAAATTCTTTGTTTGCTATTTTAGGGAAATGCCGATATAACATACTGTAAATAGTACACGAAACACCAAGGAGAATCAAATGAAACGAAGTGTCGGGCTCGTCATCCTTCAGATAGCCGTCGCCCTGTTTTTGCTCGTCAGCGGCGTTACCGGGCTCCTGAAATCAAGCGCGGGCGACCTTGCCCCCATCGTCACCTTCCTCAACAAGCTCTTCGAGAATCCGTCCCTGGTCACCTTAATCGTGATAATCCTTTCCGTCAGCGAGATTATCGCGGGATTCTTCCTTTTATCGGAACTCTTAACGACCGATCTCCGGATAACGGACATCATCCTCGTCGTGTTCATCATCCTGTGGGCGGCCAACATCGTCCTTGTCGACTTCGTCGGCCCGATCAGCGACGGAACCACCTTTCACAGCGTCAAGGGAATTCTCGCCTATCTCAGCGTCCTTTCGAGCCACCTGATGGTTCTTGGCGCGCTTATCCTCGTTACGAAAAAGTTTAATTGATCCCTGCGGTCGCCTGATCGCAGTCGGACGACCGCGATTAAATGATCCTGATCAGCACCATGTAAAGCGCCGTGCCCCCGAAAATCGAGAGCATGGCGTTTTTTTTCCACAAATGCAGTAGTACCACCGCAGCGAGCGCGATCAACTCCCGTATCCCGGACGGCCAGGACGCCCAATGAATATCCTTTAGGCAATATACGACGAGAATCGCCATCACGGCCGGGGGAATGTACTTTTCGACGAAACGGAGGGCGCGGGGAGGGTCCCTGCGCGAGAAAAGCGCGAACGGGAAGGCCCTCGTCGCGAGGATGACAAGCGCGAAGATAACCGTCGCGATGAGCGCGTCCGCAAGCGGCGTGCCCTGAATCCCTAAAGCGTTCATTTTTCCCTCCCGCGTACCAGTATGAGCGTCGCGATCGAGGCGGCAAGCGCCACGATGAGCATATTCGAGGGGCCAATCAGTATCAGCGCCAGAATCGCCGAGGCAAGCCCGATGCATGCCGGGAGCGGATCCTTTGTCCTCTTGAGTTGGTCGATCAAGAGTACGGCGAACAGCGCGGTGAGCGCGAAGTCGATCCCCGTGAAGGAAAAGGGGATAAACGAGCCGGCAAGCGCCCCGATCAAGCCCCCGATAATCCAATATGAATGGTCCAGGGCCGCGATGGAACCGTAAAACGCGCCGGGTTTTACGTTCATCGGGACCTTCACCCCGGTCAGGAGGGCGTAGGTCTCGTCGGTCAGCGCGAACACCAGGTAGGGCTTCCACCTGCCGACATCCCGGAACTTGCCGATGAGCGAAAGCCCGTAGACGATATGGCGGATATTGACCATGAGCATCGTGACGATCATCCCGGTAAGGGGAGCCTTTGCCGCAAAGAGCCCGACCGCGATGTATTGGCCCGCTCCCGCGTACATCAATAGACTCATGATGGGCGATAGCCACCAAGGATAACCCGCCTTGACGAGCATTAGCCCAAAGGGGATCCCGATCGCCAAATATCCGAATAATACTGGGACGGTAACGGGAAAAGCCGCCTTTATGGCGATGGTTCCGCCGTTTTTAGCCGTCGTAGGGTGCTGAATCATGGTGAAAAGTATAGCCAAACCCGTTTTGGTTGACCATACCCCCTATTTGTGAGAAAATTAGTCATATAGTCCTGTAGGAGGATATATTTATGGTAGCGCTTATCGTTGGTATTATATTGATCGCGTTCACCGTTTTTGCCGCGCTTCCCCCGGAAACCGCGGGATTCGGTCTTGGTTGGGGTCCGGAGATTCTGCGTTTTCTTCGCGGCGGACTCCCTATCCTTGCCGCCTTTATCGGCCTTGTCGCCGTGTTTATCGGGATTGCCGATCTGAAGGACAAGAGCGAGGCTAAAAAGGAAGAAGCGGCCGCTAAAGCGAATAAGGGCGAGTGAGGGAGAGCTTGCCGTTCTCTTGACACTTCCGCGTTTTTCTCTATATAGTAAGTCACCCACATTATCTGCGTCGATTCGCGCTTTTGCGCGGACTAACGCAAACTCGGGCGATGCCCCACATTGCCCGGATTCTTTTTTTAAGGTACGCACATGAAGACAATTTTTGTAAAAGAACATGAGGCTGTCCGTTCCTGGTTCGTCATCGACGCGGCGGGTAAGCCGGTTGGTCGCGTGGCTACCAAGGCCGCCGCGATGCTTCGCGGAAAGCACAAGGTTACCTACGCCCCCCATCAGGAAATGGGCGATTACGTCGTTATCATCAACGCCGCAAAGGTTATCGTCACCGGAAACAAGCCCGAGGGAAAGCTCTATCGTCATTATACCGGGTTTGTCGGCGGACTTCGCTCTTTGAGCTTCAACAAGCTCATCGCCCGCCATCCCGAGGATCCGATCACTATCGCGATCAAGGGTATGCTTCCCAAGGGATCCCTTGGACGCAAGCTCATCACCAACGTTAAGGTGTATGCCGGTGAGACTCACCCGCACGCCGCCCAGAACCCGAAAGCGGTTGAAATTTAACGAGGAGTATCGAACGTGATCAAAAATATCGGAATGGGAACCGGTCGCCGAAAGACCGCCGTCGCCCGCGTATTTGTCCGCGAAGGAAACGGAAAGCTCCTTGTTAACGACAAGGAAATCGATGCGTATTTCGCAACCCCCGAGCAGGTTCAGGTTGTGCGCCAGCCCCTTATGGTTACCGCGAGCGATACCAAGTATGATATCGTCATTACGGTTGTCGGCGGAGGTCTTAACGGACAGGCCGGCGCGTGCAGCCACGGCATTTCCCGGGCACTCGCCCAGGTTGACGTGACCAACCACACCTCCCTCAAGACGAACGGGCTTCTTACCCGCGACTCCCGCATGGTTGAGCGAAAGAAGTACGGTCAGCGTGGTGCTCGCCGCAGATTCCAGTTCAGCAAGCGCTAATACCCTTACCATACGGAAAACGGAATGGGCCTCGGTCGGCATACTCAAGGTATGTCCGGCGGAAGGCCCTTCTTTTTTTGTGCGGGAAGAGTATTTGCCGTTTGCCATTCAATCGCTCGAGCCGGGCAGGGTGCTTTCGCCCGAGGATGCCGAGAGTCTTCTCGCCTCCGGTAGGGTATTCCTTGCGGAGCGGGAGGCCATGGCGTATCTTGCCCGTTCGGAACATTCGCGGTTTATGCTGGTCGCGAAGCTCGTTAAAAAGGGTTTTACTGTCGCGGATTACGAAGCGGCCCTCGATTTCCTCGAGGCTAAGGGGTATCTCGACGATTCCCGTTTTGCGGAGGCATGGCTGCGGAGCCGTTCTATCCACGCGCATGAGGGGAGAATCAAGCTTTTAGCCGGATTACAGGCTCGGGGCGTTTCCCCGGAGATTGCGCGGAATGCGGTGGGCGAGTATTACCTTGATCATGATGAGTCGGATTCTTGCCGGAAAATGGCGGAAAAACTGCTAAATCAGGGAAAAACGACCGATAAAGTCATGGCGAGCCTCGTCAGAAGGGGTTTCCCCATTAAGCTCATTCGAAGTATAATTGAGAAAATATAGTTTTTTTTAACATAATGATATATTATAACGTGAAGTATTCACATACTATCTATTTTGATATCACTTGAGGAAGTATGAGTAAAAAAAATACCAGTAAACGCATTCAGATATATTCGGCCCTAGAAGTTGCCAATATGTGCGGCGTCGTTAATCAGACGGCGATCAACTGGATTCGTAACGGGCATTTGAAGGCTTTTAACACCCCGGGCGGTCAGTATCGCGTTTATAAAGACGATCTGATCGATTTCGTGGAAAAGCGCGGAATGCGCATCCCCGAGGCGTTGCTCGTTTCCGACGAGCCCGAGGCCGATTGGCGTACCGTCATCATAATCGATGACGACCCCGTACTGAATAACGCCGTCTCTTCCTATATTAAAAAGAATATGCCCGAGCATAAGGTCATTCAGTCCTTTGACGGCTTTGACGCCGGCGCCCAGCTCGCGGAGAAAAAATCCGGTTTCGTTATCCTTGATATCGCGCTTCCCGGGGTTAACGGCCAGGATTTGTGCCAACGGATTAAGACCGATCCCGCATTCGGCAAACCCTATATCATGATTATTACCGGACTGGACGACGCCGATCTCGAGGCGAAAATGTTCTCTCTCGGCGCGGACTGCTTCTTCCGAAAGCCCTTGACCCTCTCGAAGATAACCGAGGCGATCGACAAGGCGATGGAAAACACCTGATCGGACGGTAATTTTCATGGCAAACAGGCGGTTTTACGCGAATTTCGCCGCGGGGTTCGAGTCGGTAATCGGAGGGCTTGTGGAACAAAGCCTTCCCGGTTGCGCTATCGCGTCGGTCTCGGGCGGAATGGTTCTGTTCGACTGCGCATACCCCTGCGAACGCGTGGCCGCGATCCCCTTTTTCAATAACTCCTTCCTCGTGCTTCGCGAATGGGAATCCAACTCGATCGATTTTCCCGCGCTCATCAAGGGTGCGGCTGGAACGAAGTTTGGGCCCCTAGCGAAGGAGCCGCTCGACGCCGCGCGGGCGAAAACCTTTCGCGTTCGCTATTCCCGGCAGAATCAGTTCTGTCCCGTGGACAAGGCGTTCATGGCCAAGGCGGAACAGTCGATCGCCGCGCAGACGGGGTTGACTCCCGACCGACTGACCCCGGACGCGGAATTCTGGTTCATCATACGGAGCGAGCGCCTGAGCTTTTTCGCGCTGTGCCTAACCAAAAAGCAATCCACCGAAAAATACCTGGAGAAAGGCGAGCTCCGCCCGGAGATCGCCACCCTGCTCGCGGCCCTCGCGGGAGCGAACTCAAACGACCGCGTGATCTGCGACCCCTTCGCGGGCCACGGCGCGCTGCCCGAATGCCTCGCCGAGCTTTGCCCGTCGTCGCGTATCCTCGTTTCGGACCTGAGCGCGGATCTTTCGAAAGTCCTTACCGCGCGCTTCTCCTCCCGGCAAAACGTAACGGTTCGGCAATGCGACGCGCTTAAGCTCGGTCATATTGAATCGCGTTCCGTCGATCTCGTCCTTACCGATCCCCCGTGGGGCTTTTGGGACGGTGACGCGTACTCGGGCGAGAAGTCGGTTTCGTTTCTCTATCGCGGGATGCTCGCGGAGTTCGAGCGGATTCTCCGAGCAGGAGGACGGGCGTGCGTGCTGACCGGGGCCAAGGCCGAATTCGAGGAAGCCGTACGGGCATCGACTTCGTTTGCCTGGTGCGCCGACGAGAAAGGCTTCAGGACGGACGTGCTCGTTAACGGAAAGAAAAGCGCGGCCTTTAGGCTTACAGCCCGATAAAATCCTGGATTCTATTCGTAATTATCCCATTCACGCCGAATTCAAGGAGTCGACGCGCTTGTTCGGGCGCGTCCACCGTCCACGCGAGCATCGGCTTCGTTCCCTTTCCCGTTTTTTCCCGTCGCAGGGCGAACCCCGCCTCGGGTTTGCGGATATCCGCGCGCGAAAGCCAGAGACATTCGCGATGACGCAGATAAAACGGAACGTCGCGCCCGGGCGCGTAGATGGCCGCGATCGGAAGGCTTCCGTATTTACGATACTCGATCAGCGCGAAGGGGTTGAACGACGAGACGATGCAGTCCCGCCTGTCGTGACGCTCTAGCGTCCGCGCCACCGTGGAGGCGAGCCTCGCGCAGTCGAACGAGTCCGCCTTGAGCTCGACGTCCACGCGAACGCCAAGGCCAAGCGTCTCAAGCGCCTCGTCGAGCGTGGGTATTCGCTCATCGCGATACGATGAATCCGGGAACGCGATGCCGACGGCGATACTCGCGATCTCGCGAAGGCTCAAGTCCTCGACGCGCGCGTGGACACCGGCGACGCGGTCCAGCCATGAGTCATGAACGACGACCGGTTCGCCGGTCGCGCAGAGGTGCACGTCAAGCTCAACCGCGCCGGCCCCGAGCGAACGGGCGATCGAAAACGCGGCAATCGTGTTTTCCGGCGCGAGGGTCGAGGCGCCGCGGTGCGCGATGAAACGCGGCCATCCCTCAAGCGCTTCGTTAGTTTCGGTCCGTCCCATGAAATACCCTCCGGTTAAGCATCATGATAGCACTACGGTTGGTATGTGTCGCGTATTGACCACCGCGCTCGTAAATGACTACCATTAAGGTACACATGAAAGACCTTACGCGCGGCAACGAAGCTAGGACGGTGATTCTCTTCGCGTTGCCAATGCTTCTCGGAAACGTGTTTCAGCAATTTTATAACATGGTCGACAGTTTCGTGGTCGGCCGCTTCGTGGGCAAACAGGCGCTCGCCGCGGTGGGTCAGGCGTTCCCCGTCATCTTCATATCGGTCGCCCTGATCATGGGTTTTTCCATGGGCAGCAACGTGCTCATCGCGCGATTCTTCGGCGCGCGTAAAATGGACAAGGTTCAGGACGCGATAGACACCTCCATGACCGTCACCCTCGCGTTCTCGCTCGTCATGACCGCGCTAGGGCTTGCCTTCGCGCCGCTCATCCTGCGCCTGATGCGGACTCCGGACGACGTCATGCCGGACGCGATTACGTATCTCAGGATTATCTTCGCGGGCTCCGTGGTGAGCTTTGGGTATAACGCGGTGAGCTCTATCCTTCGCGGACTCGGCGACTCGAGCACGCCGCTTTACGCGCTCGTCATCTCGACCGTGCTCAACGTCATCCTTGACCTGGTCTTCGTCGTCTCATTCGGGTGGGGCGTCGTCGGCGTCGGCGTCGCTACCGTGATCTCCCAGGGCGTCTCTCTGCTGTGGGTGCTCGTTTACCTACGCACGCGCATGGGCGGGCTCAAGGTCGGTATTACGCGATTACGGTTCAACCGGGAAATGTTCGGCGGGATACTCGCGATCGGGCTTCCGTCGGGGATTCAGCAGGCGCTCGTCGGCGCGGGGCTCATGGCCGTCGCGGGCGTGGTGAACGGTTTCGGTACCAACCCCGCGGCCGCGTACTCGGGCGCGACCAAGCTCGACAGCTTCGCGACGATGCCCGCGATGAATATCGGCCTCGCGCTCACGTCCTTCACCGGGCAGAACCTCGGCGCCGGGCGGAAGGACCGCGTGCGGCGCGGGCTTCTGTGGGGCGCGCTGATGGCCGTCTCGATATCCGCGCTTATCGCGGCGGTCATGTTCTTTTTTGGCGACAGGCTCATGCTGATCTTCAGCGTCGATCCGGAGGTTATCCGAATCGGCGGCGAGTACCTTAAGATCGTTTCGGTCGGGTATGTCCTGCAAACCCTGATGTTCTGCTTTTCCGGCGTCCTTCGCGGCGCGGGCGCGACGATCTTTACCATGCTCATGACCCTGCTCGCGATGTGGGTCGTGCGCGTTCCCGCCGCCGTCGCGCTGTCCCGTTTCTGGGGCACGAACGGGATATGGTGGGGGATCGTCATCGGGTATTCGGCCGGAATGACCGGTACGATACTGTTCTACTTGTTCGGGAAATGGGATCGATCGAGTTTGGCGGCCTCGCGGAGCATGTCGGTGTAGTAGCGCGTCTCGATCGCGGACTCGGGGATCCCCATCAGGGCGAGCGTCGAGCGGAGCGTCCTCTGCGCCGCGGCGGTGAACTCGTCGTCGGGTCCGTCGGCGAGGATCTCTAGCTCGGCGAACCAGCCAAGCCCCGCGACGAGCGACAATTCTATGCTTACGTCGGTTCCGTCGTTCGCTCGGTACGAAAAGGTCTTCGTTCTTTTTTCCTTGGTGATATACGGCTTGAACCCCAAATCGGCGATCAGCGCCTCGAACGACGCGCGATCGTCGATCGCGAACTCGCGCTCGTCGTTTACCTCGATCTCGTCGCGAAGCTCTTTTCGTTTATAGGTTACTACCACCGAGCCGCTCTCGTCGCGTATACGCACCTTGATCGGGCGCGTCGCGTCGCCGGGCGCGATAGAGTCGTAGGTTTTGCCAGAGTCGCGCGCGTTCTTTCGCGCGCCGCCTTCGCGTCCGCGAGCAAGTACCCAGGATAGAATCGCGACGAGCGCGAACCCTCCAAGGCAAACGCCCAGTATCACCGTCTTGTTACATCCAGCGATCGCGCAGGTTGCAGCGACGAGAGCGACCGCAAAGGATGCCGCGAGCGATTTAGCGGCGATTACCGTACGCCTATCCAGTGCCCAGTTTCCGCCGCCAGTTTCGCCCGCGTCGGCCGGGCCATCGTCGGTCTGCCTTTCGATATTCCCACGCGCCCAGTATACGTCGCTCTTCGTCGTTTCTTTTGTTAGCGTCGCGAAGCCGCGGATGATGGACTCGGTTCGCGCGGGGTCGGCGACATGCGCCTTTATCTCGATTTCGGTCATGGTATTAGGCGTCTCCTTCTAGTAGAGCTTGATCGACTCGGGCCACGGAGTCCTCAGCGAAGTTCTCCAGGTCTTATCAATGTATTGGTGCGTGTATTTTTGCTCAACCAGGTGAAAGGCATAGCTTCCCCGCGCGGTCAAGTTCCATATGGGAACGCTTTCCCCGTTACCTTGCAGCCATCCCATTCGTTCCGCCGCGCGCAGCCAGGGCCCGAAATCGCGGGAGAGATCCCTACCGAACTGACGCGCGTAGGCCTCCGTGGAGAGCGTGCCCACGTAGCAGTTCCAGAATAGCCAATACATCCCGCGCGAGCGTTCGTCGAAGCGAATCGCCAGAGCCGAGGGAATTTCCCCTTTCCGGACGCTCG